>CAIYSZ010000088.1 GCA_903928965.1 uncultured Pseudomonadota bacterium | reverse complement strand
TTGCTGATACCTTATATCGCGCTCATGTCCGGGATGCTGCTCACCGGATTATGGTCGGCGGGCTTTGATTGGGGATATCCTGTCAAGTTCATATTATCGGCGGCTGTCTTGTTTTATTTCCGAAGAAGCTATTCTATTTTATGGGCTCGCTTAAATATTTACCCTATTGCGATTGGTTTATTAGTATTTGCGCTTTGGATACTGCTGGTTCCGGCCACGGAACAACAAAACAAAGAATTTTCAGAACATTTATTTTCTCAACCTTTGTCAATTCAAATTAGCTGGATTGTATTTAGAATATTGGGGGCTAGTATAACTGTGCCAATAATCGAAGAATTTGTTTTCCGTGGATACTTGTTGCGCAGGCTGGCTGAAATTTATATACCGCTCTTGCCATTTGAAAATGAAAAATTCACTTGGTTGTCTTTTTTACTTTCCTCGCTCATTTTTGGTTTCATGCACGGCGATTGGCTAGCCGGAAGTCTTACCGGAGCCGCCTATGCCCTTGCGCTGTATCGGAGAAATCAATTAATCGATCCCATAGTCGCGCATATGACGACTAATTTTTCACTCTGCGGGTATATTTTGTATACCGGCAACTGGTCATTATGGTGAATGTCTTACCAAAAACAACTCTGCCTAAAATGGCCTGAAGCGGAGGGTTTAGACAAAGGAGACGCCAGCAGGCTGCCGGGGTCAGCCTAATAAGTGCTTCGCAGGAAGTTCGTTCGCAATCAGTGCATTGTGAATCAATGACTTGTACTGTCCAAGTAATGCAAACGGACTTTCGGCTGTTAACTTAGTGAGCGCGCGATAGTTTAATTCACAAGTTATGCGGCCTATGCCGTCACATTCAATTCACCGGCTGCTGGCGGCCGCCAAAGTAAACCACTTCAACAAACCCGCTTTTGCGGGAACAAGCAGCGGAAGCGGCTGCCTTTGCCCAGTTGGCTTTCTATTTCCAGCCGCGCTTCGTGGCGGACCATGACATGCTTGACTATCGCCAAGCCCAGGCCGGTGCCGTTGATTTTGCGGTTGCGCTTAATCTCCACCCGGTAAAACCGCTCGGTAATCCGCGGAATATCACTGGCGGCGATGCCCTCGCCAAAATCCTCCACCTCCATGCACGCTTCTTGGTTGGCGTTAACGAACCAGCGCACGTTCACCGGTGTGTCGGTGGCGGAATATTTCAACGCGTTGGCCAATAAATTGCCGAACGCGCTACGCAATTCATCCGGGTCGGCTTGCAGCTTGGCCGCGCTCTCCAGGCTTAAATTGACCCGGCTTTCGTCTTTTTCCGATTCCACTATCTCGTTCCGCATTTGCCGCAATAAATCCGGCACATCCACGCAAACCGAACGCTTGGGCTTAGTTTCCAACCGTGCCAGCAGCAGCAAATCGTCCACCAGCAATTGCATGCGGTCGGTTTGGGTCGCCATGTTTTGCAAGGAACGCAATTGCAAGGCTGACACGTCGTCCATTTCCATCAGGGTTTCCAGATAGCCCTTCAACACCGTCAGCGGGGTGCGCAATTCGTGCGAAACATTGGCCACGAAATCGGTGCGCATGCGTTCTATGTTTTTCAATTGCGTCACATCTTGCGCCAACATCAAACGCAGTCCGGCGCCGTAAGGCACTACGCCAATTTGCAAGATAACGTTATCATTGATCGGAGCGGGAATATGAATTTTATGCTCGTAGTCGTTGGCGCGCAGATATTGCACGAATACCGGATTACGCACCAGATTCGCGATACGCTGGCCCTTGTCGGACTTTTTAAGCCCGAAAATTTGCCGCGCAGCGGGATTGCTCCATTCGATTTCACCATACTGCCCCAGCACCACCGCCGCGTCCGGCAGGGCGTCGGTAGACATGCGGAAGCGCTCTATCATGCGCCGCAGTTTCTTTTTACGCTTTTTATTCCCGCGGCGGATTTTGCCTACGTGGTAATAAATGTCTTGCCAGATGCCTTTATATTTGCGGTGCTCGCCGAATCCGCCCTGCGCCAGCCATGTCTCCAGCCGGCCCAAATAAAGCGTTTGCCGCAATAATAATAAGGCCGTAACGAAAAATAGCCACCAGCCGAAGTGACCCAGTGAAGAGCCTAGCACCAGAGCCGGAAACAACAGGGCCACGCATAGTTTGACTTCCCTGCCCCAGCGGCCGCCCATACTTCATTCAGCCGGCGATGGAAAAGCGGTAACCGAAACCTCTAACAGTTTGAATAAGTTCTTCACGACCATAGGCGGACAGAATTTTACGCAGGCGGCGAATATGCACGTCAACCGTGCGCTCTTCAATATAAACGCTACGGCCCCACACTTGATCCAGCAAATGGGTCCGGCTATACACCTTGTCGGGATTGGTCATGAAAAATTGCATCAGGCGGAATTCGGTGGGGCTGACTTCCAGGGTTTGCCCGGCGATCATCAAGCGGTGTTGCTCGGCGTCCAAGGTCAGGTCGCCGACATTCAACAAACCGGATTCGGACAGCTTGCCGCTACGCCGCATCACCGCCTTGATGCGTGCGATTAATTCCTTGGGTGAGAACGGCTTGGTCACGTAATCGTCCGCGCCTATCTCCAAGCCGCGTATTTTGTCTTCTTCCTCGCCACGCGCGGTCAACAAAATAATCGGCATTTCCTTATAGCCCGCGTCATTTTTTAAGCGGCGGGCCAGCTCGATCCCGGATATGCCCGGCAACATCCAATCCAGCAGCAGCAAATCCGTCATCGTTTCCGCCAAGGTTTGCAAAGCCTGTTCCGCGCTGGCTACCGCCACCACGGTCAAGCCGGCTTGTTCAAGGGCTAAAACCAACATCTCCCTGATGGCTTCTTCGTCTTCCACAACTAGAATGGTCAAATTGGTCATGTTCATTTTTGTGGGCATTTAATAAAATATTCTAATGATTTAATATTACTATTACATGACACCCGCATCTGACTTCAACAGGCGCGAGGCGCATCTCGCGGTTTCTTGTCCGGCTTCGCCGGCTAGAAATAACGCCCGTTAAGCAAGATATGCGTCGCCACGCCGCCGATAAATCCTAAAAATATCACCGGCGTCCAGCGCAAATGCGCGCTAAAGGTGTAAACGCCGCGCGCCTGACCCATCAAACCCACGCCGGCGGCGGAGCCGATGGACAACAAACTGCCGCCCACCCCTATGGTCAAGGTTACCAACAGCCATTGACCGTGCGAAATATCTGGATGCATGCTCAACACCGCGAACATAATGCTGCCGTTGTCGATAAACGCCGAAAACAAACCGACCAACACGTTAGCCAAGGTGGGATCGACGTCGGCGTACAGCCAATGCGAAGCCACCCCTAAATAGCCGATAAAACTCAAGCCGCCCAGACTCAGCAAAACGCCGTAAAAAAACAATAACGTATCCCATTCCAAGGCCGCCACGCTTTTGAATATGTCAAACCGTTGCGACTTGCGCGGCCGGGGCTGTTCTACATTGAATAATTTATACACATGCGCGAAATCAGGTTTGACTTTCACCCGATCAGTTTTTTGCAAATAATACGCCAGGAACTTTAGATAAGTCAAACCGGCCAACATGCCGGCGGTGGGCGGCAAACCTAAATAATCCTCGAAGCCGACGGCGGTTAAAATGGTAAGAAAAAAAAACCCAATCATCGTCCAGGCCCCGCGTTTCATGCGCGGCGGTTTGCCCGCGGCGAGCGGCTGGCCTTGCGGCACGAAAAACTGCATCATCGCCGCCGGCAGCGCAAAAGTGACCAAGGCCGGCAAGAACAATCTAAAAAACTCCGAGAACGGCATGATGCCTTTTTGCCAGACCAACAAGGTGGTGATGTCGCCAAATGGGCTGAACGAACCGCCGGCGTTGGTGGCCACCACCACATTGATGCAAGCCAGGGTCAAAAATTTTTGATTTTTTATGCCCATCGCCATGATGACCGAGCCCATCAGCAAAGCCGTGGTCAAATTATTGCACACCGAGGAAATAAAGAAGGCCAGAATGCCGGTAATCCAAAATAGCTTACGGTAACCAAAACCTTGACTCAACAGCCAGCAACGCAAGGCCTCGAATACGCCTCGGTTCTCCAGGGCATTCAAATACGCCATGGATACCACGATGAACAAAAACAATTCGGCGAAAACTTCCAAATAGGCGCGGAACGCCTGACCTGCCTCCTCGCTCAAACCGCCGGCTGCGTATACGGCGGCGATCAAGGCCCAAATAATGCTGGCCGCCAGCATCATCGGCTTGGATTTATTGAGTTGAAGCAGTTCCTCGCACACCGCCGACACATACGCCAAGGCGAAGACGCCAAGGGCCAGCATGCCGGACCAATGCCAGGTTAAATCCAAAACCCGTTGCGCGGTTTCCGCCGCCTCCGCCCAGCACGGCGTTGCGAGCCATAATAGACCTAGAACACGCAAAAACACTGAGTCTCTCCCAAAAATTAGCAAAACGCGGCGGAGGGCGCGGGTTTATCCCGTACACCCTCCGCCGGGCGCGACCTCGACAGGCGGCTTAGGCGGCGTCCTGCCGCAACAGATAGGTCAACCACATTGACGTCAGTTTTTCTTGTACGGTATTTTGGCGCAAACGGGCGCGCAAATTGTCAAAATCGACGTAGTCCAGCTCTTGGTCTTGATTGTAACAAGAATACATAAAACTGGTCTCGCCGGTTTCCGGGTCCACATGCTTGCACAAGCACTGCGCGCACACCCCTTTCATCATGCATTGCATCGGCGAGTTGATTGAGCCTATCGCCTCGTGCTCGGGCTTCAAATACGGCGCCAGCGGCCCGCGGCGCGCTTCCTTCACCGCCGCCATCATCCGGTCGGAGCCGATCACGATTAAGTGGTCCACGTCCTGCAACCGTAGCTCGGTTGCGCCCAGTTCACCGCTGGCGTATGCCGTCATGGCCTCGACGATGTTGCCGACAAAGGTTTTGTCTTGCGGCCGGGTCACCGGTATCGCCTCGTTGCCGGGGCGTTTGTCCACCGCCCACACGATGACGTCGGAGGCTTGCTCGATATCTTCCACCTTGAACAAGTCCTCGCGGTTGCGGTAACCGGCGAAATACAGCACCCGGTTGCCGGCGGCGCGCATGGCCTTGCCGATGGAAAACAGCACCGCGTTGCCGAGGCCGCCGCCCAGCAACAACACGGTTTGGTTGCTGGGAATCTCGGTCGGCGCGCCGGTCACGCCCATGACCACCACCGGGTCGCCGGCGCGCCAGTGGGCGCACAAACGGGTGGAACCGCCCATCTCCAAGGCGATCAGCGACACCAGGCCTTGCTCTTTATCCACCCAGGCGCCGGTGAGGGCGATACCTTCGGAAGCCAGCACCGTGCCTTGTTTGACCGGAGCCAGGGATTCAAAATTTTGCACCCGGTAGAATTGGCCGGGGTTGAAATTCCTGGCCGCGGCGGGAGCCTTGACCACCACTTCGATAATGGTCGGCGTCAACCGCTCCACCGCGACCACGTGCGCCAAAAACTGATCGTCCAGGCGTTGTTGCAGCGCGCGCAAAGCCGCGTCGCGTTCCGCTTGGCCGGCGGCAGACAAATGGGCCAGCTCGGCGGCGAACAAACGGACGATGTAAGGATAACCATCCTTGGCGCTGGCCATGGCTTTCACCACGTTGCCGGCGTAGACCGGATGGTTGTCGCCGTAGAAGCTGATAAACCGGCCGTCTTGGCTGTAAGAAGTCAGGGGGGCGGGCTTGCCGACCTTAACTTGCTCGTCGTCATGCATGGGGCTCAAATTCACCGCCCCGGCGGCGATATCCGGCTCGTGGCGCTGATAAAACTTTTTATCCATCACAAACGAACGCGGATGCTCCGATTGGTAAATGGTGTTCGGCGCGGTGCCTGCTGCGATGAACAAGCCGCGCAACGCCACCTCGGTTTCCCCGGTTTTATGCCATTTACCGTCCTGCCAACTCAATTGCTCGAAGCGCACCGCCTGCAAATGGCCGTACTCGTCGGGAATCGCCTCCAGCGGACTCATGCCTTCCGCCAGCCATATGCCCTCGGCCAACGCTTCATGTATTTCCTCGTGGTTTTGCCGATAGGCCGGCGAGTCCTTGATGCCCTTGCGGTAAAACAAGGTTACCCCGCCCCATGCCCGCAACAAGGGCAGAAAGTCCGGCTTTTCACCCGCCGCCGCCGCGCGCTGGCGCTCTTGCTCGATCAAACGGCCATGCGCCAGAAACTCGTCCAGAATCAGCAATTCCTCACTATCGTATTGCGCGCGCACGGCGGACTCGCCGATCTCGGCGCTCAACGTAGCGTAACGCTTGAGAATTTTGCTCACTTGCACCGGATAATAGGCCAGCAATTCGGTGGAGGTGTCTATGGCGGTCAAACCGCCGCCGATCACTCCGGCCGGCAAGCGCACTTGCAAATTGGCCAGCGAGCTGTCCTTGGCCGCCCCGGTCAGCTGCAAGCCCATCAGAAAATCCGAGGCCTTACGAATGCCGCGCAGCAAATTGTTTTTCAGATCAATAACCGTCGGTTTGCCTGCCCCGGAGGCGATGGCGATATGGTCGAATCCCAAATCCCAAGCTTCTTCAATGGTGACCGCGCCGCCGAAGCGCACGCCGCCATAGCATTTAAACGCATTGCGGCGCAGCAGGTTCAGATAAATCACTTTCAGGAAATTTTTGTCCCAGCGCACGGTAATGCCGTACTCCGCCACGCCGCCGAAGCCCAGCAGCACCCGTTTGTCCAATTCCTCGTACAAGGCGTTGAAATCATGCACCGGCTCGGGCAAGCGCTCGCCATTGCCGGTCAAAGCGACCGGCAAGGGTTCAATTTTCAAAGCGTCTATGCCGGCGACGCCGAAACCCTCATTCAACAAATAATGCGACAAGGTATAGCCGGCCGGCCCCAGGCCGACGACCAGCACGTTTTTACCGTTATACGGCAAAGCCACCGGACGTTTCACGTTCAACGGATTCCAGCGCGTCAGCAGGCTGTAAATTTCAAATCCCCACGGCATGAACAGCACGTCGGTCAATACATTGGTTTCGATTTGCGGAATATTCACCGCCTCGGTTTTTTGGTAAATGCAGCCGCGCATGCAATCATTGCAAATCCGGTGCCCGGTGCCGGGACACATAGGATTATCAATGGTTACCAGGGCCAACGCGCCGATATTGTCGCCTTGGCGTTTCACCCAATGCATTTCGGATATTTTTTCCTCCAACGGGCAGCCTATCATCAACGCGTTTAGGTGATTCGCCTTAAAGGTGTTGTCTTTTTTATTTTTGATGCCCTTGGAGCAAGAGTCGTTGTTGCGGTCGTGGCAATAAATGCAATGATCCACCTCGTACAAAGCCTGCCGCTCGGAATAACGGCGGTCGGTCAAGGCGAAACCGTCACGGCGGCGGCGGTGATGTTCCGCGGCGGACCAGACATGATAATCGCCGCGTTCCAGCGATTCATGCTCCACCAGATTATCCAGATTGCATTTTTCAGCGATCTTGAAGCTCAACCAATGCTTGTGCCGCGCTTTCAAAGCCGGAGTTTGTTGCACCGCGAAGCTCCAGCGGTAAATGATATCCAGCAAGCCGGCGATCAAAGCCGCCGGACCGTCATGCGCCAATCCCAATGACTCGGCGGCGGCCGCGCCCCAAGCCGGTGAATCGGCGGCGGCCAAATCGGCTGTTTGACTCAGACGCCACAAATCGGCCGCCACTTCACTCACCGCCCGCTCGGCGTCGGCCTGATGCAGTGCGTTTTTGCCGGCGGCGGCGATCAAAACCTGTAATTGCCGTTCCAACTCGGCGAAATCCCAATCCGCCGCCGATTGACCCTTAAAGCGCGCCGCCAATTTACCAATAATTTCAGTGCGGTAAGTAAACACGCCAGCGAATTCGCCGGTAATGGCTTGCATTTGCTCGCTACGGGACGCCTCGACCTGAAACAGCCGCGCCACAAACTCGCCGACCAGCGGCGCCACTCTGACCAATAGCTCCGAAATTCGCTCCGGCTTTAAATCCGCGCCTTGACTCTTTCGGTAAGCGCTGTATTCCGCGAACAAGGCAGGGTCGCGCTGTTCCGCGGCGGCGTCGAACGCAGCTAGCAATTCGGCCAGCCTGTCCGGCTGGTATAAGTCGGCGTAGGTAAAGCCCGGAACGCCTAAGCTCAAGGTTGGCTGAGTCGAGGTATGCAAATCTGTCATCAATTATTTCCAATAATTAAAGTGTAAAGGCGAAAGCCGATGGCAGGCTTAAGGCCTGCCAAAGCGCGCGCGGGCTTAAGCAAGGCTAAGCCGGATATGCCGAACGCCGAATGAACTGAGCGCTGGAGAAGCGTATCAATAGTGTAAACCTTAAAAAACTAAATCCCATTAAGGCAATTGGTCCAAGACCGCGTCTTTCTTAGCCGGAGCCAAGTCCTCGCGCTTCAAGCCGAACGACAGGGCCAGGGCGCTACCGATGTAAATGGATGAATACGTGCCTTTGACCACGCCGATCAACATGGCAATGGCGAAACCGTGAATGATTTTACCGCCTAAAAACACCAGCGCCAACAAGGTCAGCAATACGGTGAACGACACCAGAATGGTTCGCCCCAGGGTTTCGTTGATCGCGATGTTGACGATCTCTTCCATGGAGGTCAGGCGGGTGCCGCGGGTGATCTCGCGTATACGGTCATAGATCACGATTTTATCGTTGGTGGAGTAACCGACCAAGGCCAGCACCGCCGACAACACGGTCAAATCAAATTCCCAACCGAATACCGAGAAAAAACCCATGGTGATGATGGAGTCGTGAAACAAGGCCACGATAGCCGCCACCGACAATTTCCACTCGAAACGCAAGCTCACGTAGGCCATGACCCCGATAAAGGCGAACAGCATGGCCATGCCGCCGTTATTGACCAAATCCTCGCCCACTTGCGGGCCGACGAAATCCACGCGGCGAATCTCGCCCGGTTGCGTTTGGCTGCCGTCGGCTATGGCCAGCACTTTTTCGGTCAATTGTTTTTGATTTAAATCGGCCACCGGCTTTAAGCGCAGCAGTACTTCCTGGGAGCTGCCGAAATTTTGCAGATTGGCATCGGCGAAACCTTGCTGCTCCAGGGCGGCGCGCATTTTGTCCAGATCCACCGTTTGACTGTAGTAAATCTCGTATTCACTGCCGCCGGTGAAATCCACGCCTAATTCCAATCCCTTGACAAAAAAGGAAATAATTGAAATCAGGAATAAACTGCCGGAAAAAATGTAAGCAAAACGCTTTTTGCCGAGAAAATCAATATACCGTGCTCTGGTAGTCATACCCAAAATATCCAAAAGTCTAAAAAACGCCCACGCGGGGCTCAATTAGCGAATTGTACTATTTTCTCCAGAACGCCGGGGTAAAAAGCATTAACAAAGTGAACACCTCGAATCGCCCCAGCAGCATGGCCACCGCGCAAACCCAGGTTTGAAAGTCGCTGAGGCCTTGATAATTGGTTTCCGAGCTGACCATGCCCAAACCCGGCCCGGCGTTATTGATGCAAGACACCACCGCGCCGAACGCGGAAACCGGTTGCATGCCGGAAAACAACAACAAAAAAGTCAGCGCCACTATCGAAATAAAGTATAAAAAAATAAACGCCAACACTGAAAAAATAATCTTGTTCGGAATCTGCATGTCGCCGATGCGGATCGGATTTATGGCATGCGGATGCAAAACGCTATACATTTCGCGTCCTGCCTGCTTCCAGAGCAATAAACCCCGAAACATCTTTATTCCGCCGCCGGTAGAACCGGTACAGGCGGTAACGCCGGTCAAAAACAATATCCACCACACCACGAACGGCGGCCAAGCATCGAAATTATTGCTGAAAAAACCGCCCGAGGTGCCGATGGAAATGAGGTTGAACCCGGTATGCCGCAAGGACTCGGCAAAGGAAGGAAATACCTGAAACCGCCAAAGATAGAAACTGCATAATGCAATGCTGCCGGCGATCAAACCCAGCATCGGCAGCACTTCAGGGTCCAAAATATACGGTTTCAGACTGCGTTGGTGCAAGGCTTGGTAATGCACGGAGAAATTTATCGCCGACACCAACATGAAAAACACCATCACCGCCTCAATCGCCGGTGAATTAAAATAACTGATGTTCGCGTCGTGAGTGGACAACCCGCCCAGGCTCATGGTGGAAAAGCCGTGACACACCGCGTCGAACCAAGTCATGCCGGCGTATTTCAAACTGGCTATGCACATCAAGGTGAAACCCAAATACACCATCCATAGCAAGCGCGCGGTCTGGTTGATGCGCGGCGATAATTTGCTATCCTTGATGGGACCCGCGATTTCCGCTTGATACAATTGCATGCCGCCGATACCCAGCACCGGCAGAATCGCCACCGCCAATACGATGATCCCTAAACCGCCGATCCAATTCAGCTCATGCCGCCACAAATTCAATGACGGGGCCAAGGAGTCCAGGCCGCTAAACACCGTTGCGCCGGTGGTGGTCAAGGCCGAGGTGGTTTCAAAAAACGCGTCGGTGAAACTCAAATCCGGCAACGCCCACAGCAACGGCAAGGTGGAGGCGCAGGCCATTAAAATCCAAAAACTGGCCACCAGCAAATAACCGTCGCGGGTTTTAACCTCGCCGCGAAAGCGCATGGAGGCCAAGGCCAACACCGCGCCTACCCCGACATTCAGCAGCACGCCATGAAAAAAATGCCAGATCATGCCATCCTGAAAATACAATGAAGCAATGATCGGCAAAATATAAGTCAAGCCGAACACCATCAAAATCAGCCCTAGCACAAAGGCTAGAGTACAGAATCGCTGCATAACACGCCCCGGCGCACAACTCGAAACATGAACCCATGGGCTCCGGCCAACCGGAAAGCCCGCAAAACCAGCGAATTATAGCAAATAAATCACGAATTGGACTTTTAGATTGAACTCAAAAATCAAGTTTAGTAACTTCGCCGTCGGCGTCGGTGATTTCGGCCGCCACTAAGCGTCCGTCGGGAGCGTACTGGTATAAATGCTGCAATTCGATTTCGCCGTAGACTAATTTTTGACAAGCCATCAGCTTGTCTTCCGCGTCGTAAAAGCCGACAAAACAGGTATTACGATGCGCACGCTCTTCCTCGGCGAGCGGGTTCACCAAATTCAACGGCAGCTTAACGCCGCTATAGCTAACAAAATAACGGCGCTGACATGCATTAAGATTTATATCCATGACGTTTATATCTATGATTTTTTACCGATGAAACACGGGCAAAAACATTACAATTATTGTGCCAACAATAAATTACCTTAACTTTAGACACTTAACCAGCGAAATCACAATAAACCGCCCGACAAAGGCTGTCAAATGTCTGCAAAACGACAAGCGCTATGTTAACGCCGCCGCGCGCAAAGCCTTGGCCGTCAGCGCCAAGCGCTCGCCCAACAGCCAGCACAGGCGTTTTTCATGCTCGGTCAACTCGTTGTCCGCCTCCGCCCGGTGACTGGGGCCGTAAGGCGTGCCGCCGCTAACCGTCTCGCGCAGGGCAATTTCGTTGCTCGGCATGCTGAGCAGCAACATGCCGTGATGCATCAACGGCAACATCATGCTCAATAGCGTGGTTTCATGGCCGCCATGCATGCTGCCTGAAGACGTAAACACCCCGGCAGGCTTCCCGGATAAGCGGCCAGACAACCATAACGGGCCGGTGGTATCAATAAAATATTTTAACGGGGCCGCCATATTGCCAAAATGCGTCGGGCTGCCCAAAGCCAAACCGTCGCATTGCTCCAAATCCGCCAAACTGGCGTATAAAGCCCCGTCCTCCGGAATCGTGTCCGCGATTTGCTCGCACACCGGAGAGATTTCCGGCGTCGTGCGCAATACCGCGCTCGCTTCCGCCACCGACTCCACGCCGCGCGCGATATGCATAGCCATTTTCCGGGTGCCGCCGTCGCGGCTGTAATACAGAATTAATATGTTTACGCTCATAATATTTTTAAAATGTTCTCCGGCGGCCGCCCTATGGCCGCTTTGTCTCCAATCACCACCACCGGCCGCTCCATAAGTTTAGGCATGCGTACGATGGCCTCTATCAACACCTCTTCGCTCAAGCTGACATCGTCCAGAATGTTGTCCCGATATTCAGGCTCCTTGGTGCGCATCAAATCCCGCGCCGAACCGCCCAATTTGCGCACAATCTCTGTCAATTCCTCGGCGCTGGGCGGATGCTTCAGGTATTCTATGATTTCCGGCTGCACGCCATGCTCCGTTAACAGCTTTAAAGTATCCCGCGACTTGCTGCAGCGCGGATTATGGTAAATTTTAGCACTCATGAAAAACTCCCTAACGATTTCGGCAAGCCGTAATAACGCTATAATAAGCAAAATTAGATAAATACCTTCCGGCGTTGATTTTATGCACTTACCCAATTACACCCAGGCGCGCGTTCTAGTGGCCGGCGATCTCATGCTGGACCGCTATTGGCACGGCGCTACGTCACGCATTTCACCGGAAGCTCCGGTGCCTGTAGTACATATCAACCAGGACGAAATCCGCGCCGGCGGCGCCGGCAATGTCGCCCTCAACATAGCGGCGCTGGGCGGCAAGGTTGCCCTATTGGGCTTCACCGGCGACGATCCGGCCGCGGAACAATTATCGGATATCCTAAAACAAAAAGGCGTGTTATGCCTATTTCAAAAAACGCCTGATTCGCCCACCATCACCAAACTCCGCGTCATCAGCCGGCATCAACAATTGCTGCGCATGGATTTCGAGTCAGGCTTTCACCATATTGACAGCGAAGCCCTATTGCATCTTTACCACGCCGAATTAACCCAATCGAACGTAGTGGTACTTTCCGATTATGGTAAAGGTACTTTGCATTCGGTGCAACATTTCATTCATCTTGCAAAACAATTACATAAAACCGTATTAATCGACCCCAAGGGCGCGGACTTCACTATTTACCGCGGCGCGGACCTAATTACGCCTAATCTCGGCGAATTTGAAACCATAGTCGGCAAATGCCCCGATCAAATCGCCCTGGTCGAACGCGGGCTAAACCTGCTGTCGGAACTGCAATTGCAAGCCTTGCTTATCACCCGCGGCGAACATGGCATGACGCTGTTGCAACGCGGTCAAGAGCCTCTGCACCTGCCCAGCCACGCCCGCGAAGTCTACGACGTGACCGGAGCCGGCGACACCGTGATTTCCGTGCTGGCCGCGGGCCTAGCCGCGCGCGCCGGCTGGGTGGAAGCGACTCAATTAGCCAACATCGCCGCCGGCTTGGTGGTAGCCAAGCTCGGCTCCGCCACCGTAAGCGCCGAGGAATTGGAAACCGCGCTTTACTCAACCCGCGCGCGGCATAAGGGCGTTTGCACCTTGCCGGAGTTGTCGCTGCTGCGACGCGCCGCCCGCCAAAACGGGGAAAAAATCGTGTTGACCAACGGCTGCTTCGATATCTTGCACCCTGGGCACATCCGCTACTTGCAACAAGCCAAGGCATTAGGCGACCGTTTGATCGTGCTGGTCAACAGCGACGAATCCGTGCAACGCCTGAAAGGCCCGCAACGGCCGGTTAACCCGCTGCCGCAGCGCATGGAAATGCTGGCGGCGCTGGAATGCGTGGACTGGGTGGCCCCGTTCAGCGGCGACACGCCGGCGGCGGAAATCGGCGACATTTTGCCGGACATCCTGGTCAAGGGCGGCGATTACACCGACATCAGTCAAATCGCCGGCCACGATAGCGTGCTGGCCAACGGCGGCGAGGTCAAAATCTTGTCCTTCGTGGCCGGGCACTCTACCACGAATTTAATCGAAATCATCAAAAACAAAAACCCGACCGGCGCATGAATACCGCTTTGATACAAGACCGGCTGCGCCAATACTGGCTGTTGGCGCGCTTCGACAAGCCGATAGGCATCTATATATTATTATGGCCTACTTTGTGGGCTTTGTGGATAGCCGGCCAAGGCCGACCGGACCCGCTGGCGGTGGCCGTGTTTTGCGCCGGCGTGGTACTGATGCGGGCAGCCGGTTGCGTCATTAACGATTACGCCGACAAGGATTTCGATCCGCACGTAGCCCGCACCCAGCATCGCCCTATCGCCGCCGGCCTGGTCAAACCCAAGGAGGCATTGGCGCTGTTCGCCGGGTTGTGCCTTTCCGCCTTCGGCCTGGTGTTGTTGCTGAACGCCTACACTATTGGCCTATCCTTTATCGCCGCCTTTCTGGCCGCCAGCTACCCGTTCATGAAGCGCTACACCCAATGGCCGCAAGCTTATCTGGGCATGGCCTTCGGCTTTGCCGTGCCGATGGCCTTCGCCGCCTTGACCGAACGCATCCCGGTAGTCGCCTGGATTTTGTACCTGGCGGTCATGCTGTGGGCGCTGGTCTACGACACCATGTACGCCATGGTAGACATAGAGGACGACCGCAAAATCGGCGTCAAATCGACCGCTATTTTGTTCGGCGATAGAGTACGCGAAATCACCGCCGCCCTGCAAATCGTTATTTTGGGACTGTTGATCATCGTCGGCCGTCTGTCCGGGCTAGCTTGGCCGTACTACTTAGGGCTTATCGCCGCCGCCGGCTTGTCGCTGTATCAACAACAGCTGATCCGGCATTACCACAAGCCCGATTGCTTTAAGGCGTTTTTGAATAATCATTGGTTTGGCTTGGCGGTGTTTATTGGCATCGCCGCCGCCTATGCCCTGGGTTAACGCTGCTTTTTAGCCGCAAAACCTACCCGCCGCGTATATATGCGCTCTAGCCGGCCTGGAGCTTGCATTATTATTAACGCTTTGATAAACAAGATAGTTAGCGCGTAAATTCCGTTTGCAAAACTTTCTGTACTGATGTTAGTTTGCCATATAATTAGCTAACGTCAAGGTCTTGGCTTTAAAACCGCGTTGCCGGCGGTTTGAGGTCGTCTCGACTATCCGGCCTTGGCGGACGGGGAAGGCTATCCGCGAGACGCCGTAAACCCATCCATGGGGGCTTGATGCCCGCATCCGTGCGGGCAACACTCGCTACTAGCCTTCCCCGCCCGCCAAGGCCTCGGGTGGTTGGTTA
>CAIYSZ010000087.1 GCA_903928965.1 uncultured Pseudomonadota bacterium | reverse complement strand
TGAGCGCCGCGCCGCCGGACAAAATCGTTTCCGCGCCGCCGTTCAAAGTCGTGGCCGTGACCACGCCGCCGCTGGCTACCGTCAACACGCCGCCCGCGCCGATGCTAGCGCTGGCGGCGCTACCGTATACGGTTTCCGCGCCGCCGCTGTTGACCGTGGTATTTGAGGCCGCGCCGCCGGCGCTGACGACTTCACTGCCGCCGCTGTTGATTAAGCTGCTGCCGGCGCTGCCGAATACGGTTTCCACGCCGCCGCTATTGACGGTGTCATTGAGCGCCGCGCCGCCGGACAAAATCGTTTCCGCGCCGCCGTTCAAAGTCGTGGCCGTGACCACGCCGCCGCTGGCTACCGTCAACACGCCGCCGGCGCTGATGCTAGCGCTGGAGGCGCTGCCATATACAGTTTCCGCGCCGCCGCTGTTGACCGTGGTATTTGAGGCCGCGCCTCCGAAGCTGACGACTTCGCTGCCGCCATTGTTGATGATGCTGCTGGTAACGGCTCCCAATACTGTTTCAACGCCGCCGCTATTCACCGTGGCATCCACGCTGCTAGCCCCGGCTGCGACCGTTTCCAAACCGCCGTTAATAAGGGTGGAGCTGGCCGTTCCGCCGCTGGCTATATCCAAAACGCCGCCGGCGCTGACCGTGGTGTTTGCCGCGCTGCCGTTGTTCATCACGGTTTCCGCGCCGCCGTTGTTGACCAAGGTCTGCATCGACATGCCGCCGGAACTGACGATTTCGCCGCCGCCGCTGTTGATGACGCTACCACTGACCATGCCGAAGACCGTTTCCACACCGCCGCTATTGACCGTGGTATCTAAGGTAATGGCCGCGGCCGCGACGGTTTCCGCGCCGCCGTTCAAAGTGGTTGAGGTAGCGCCGCCATTGGCTACCGTCAACACGCCTCCCGCGTTTACAGTAGCGCTGACCGCGCTGCCGATGACGCTTTCCGCGCCGCCGCTGTTAACCAAACTATTGGACGCCACGCCGCCGGAACTGACAATCTCGCTGCCGCCGTTATTGATCATACTGTCGGCGACAGTGCCGAATACGGTTTCGACGCCGCCGCTATTCACAATTGCAGCCGAGGCGGAAGCCCCGGATAGGATGGTTTCCGCGCCGCCATTCAAAATAACGCCGGTGGCCGCGCCGCCGCTGGAAAGGGTTAAATCGCCGCCGCTCAATACCGTGGCGCTGGACGCGCTGCCGTAAACCGTTTCCGCGCCGCCGCTGTTAATCATGCTACTGCTTGCGATTCCGAATACGGTTTCCACGCCGCCGCTATTAATGGAGGCATTGACATCCGCGCCGCCGGACAAGACAATTTCCGCGCCGCCGCTCAAGATCGCGCCGCTAACCATTCCGCCGCTAGCCGCCGATAAAACGCCGCCGCTATTGATCGTGTCGTTCGCCGCCGCGCCGCCGGAACTGACGATTTCACCGCCGCCGCTGTTGACCGTGTCGCCGCTAGCCGAACCGAATACCGTTTCCGCGCCGCCGCTATTAATCACGGTATTGTGATCCGCGCCGCCCAGCGATACCGTCAGCGCGCCGGCCAAACTCGTCGCCGTGGCCGCGCCGCCGCTAGCTACCGTCAACACGCCGCCGGCGCTGATGCTAGCGCTGGAGGCGCTACCGTATACGGTTTCCACGCCGCCGCTGTTGACCGTGGTAATGGACGCTGCGCCGCCGGCGCTGACGACTTCACTGCCGCCGCTATTGACCGTATCGTTAACGGCGGAGCCATAGACCGTTTCCATGCCGCCGCTGTTGATAACCGTCAAATTTTCCACGCCGCCGGACAACACCGTTTCCACGCCGCCGTTCAAAGTAGCCGTGGAAGCCGAACCGCCCTGGTCCACAATCAGGCCGCCGCCGCTGTTCACTATGACATCGTAACTAGCGCCGCCGCCGACGGATTCAACGCCGCCGCTATTCACGGTTGTGGCGCTGACAATGCCATACACCGTTTCCAGACTTCCGTTATTGACCTGAGTGTTAAACGAGAAACCGCCGGACAACACCGTCTCGCCGCCGCCGTTAAGGATAACGCCGCTGGCCGCGCCGCCGGATTCAATTTCCAGATAGCCGCCGGAATTCACGCTCACGCCAAAGGCGCCGCTGCCGCCGGCGGGCGGATTAAAAGCCGGGCTAAGATTAGGGGTTGTATCGATAGCTCCAAAAATGCCTTGAGCAGCGGAACCCGCATAAACCTGCATCTCGCCGCCGCTGTTAACGGTAGTGTTAATCGCTTCGCCGCCGGAGCTGATTATTTCGTCGCCCCCGCTGTTAACCGTGGACGCGCTGACTTGGCCGAACACGATTTCCGCGCCGCCGTTGACATGGGTATTGTTAGTCATGCCGCCGGACGCGACGGTCTCCATTCCGCCGCTCAAGGCAATGAAGGCGGCCGCGCCGCCGCTGGAAATTAGTAAATCGCCGCCGCCGAACACAACCGCGCTCACCGCGCTGCCATAAACGGTTTCCACGCCGCCGCTATTGACCACGGTATGACTCGCCGCGCCGCCGGAACTCACCAATTCACTGCCGCCGCTGTTGACTAGACTGCCGGACACCGTACCGAACACGGTTTCCACGCCGCCGTTATTGACTACCGTGTTGAGTGTGGAGCCGCCGGATAACACCGTTTCCGCGCCGCCATTCAAATTCACGCCGCTAGCGCTGGCGGCGAAAGCCACGGTCAAGCCGCCGCCGCTATTCACCACCGCGTTAAGCGCGGAACCGCCGGAGTTAACCGTTTCCACGCCGCCGCTATTAATCGTGACGCCACTGTCCACGCCGAAAACGCTGGCCTGACCGGCGCTATTGATGATGGTGTTGTAAGCAACCGCGCCCAGGGAGACTGTCTCCGCGCCGCCGTTCAAGCTGGTTTTGCTGGCCGCGCCGCCGCTGGACACCGCCAAATCGCCGCCGGCGTTGACCGTAACCCCGGACGCGCTGCCGAAAATCGTTTCCGCGCCGCTATTGTTCAGCGTGGTATTCGACGTCACGCCGCCGAGGCTGACCACTTCACTGCCGCCGCTATAAATCGTAGTATTAGCGTCCGCGCCGCCGGACAAGACTGTTTCCCGGCCGCCGCTCAGGCTTATGCCGCTGGCCGCGCCGCCGCTTTCCACGGTCAATACGCCGCCGGCGCTAATGGTTGCACTTGCCGCGCTGCCGTAAACCGTTTCCACGCCGCCGCTATTCACGGTGGTTTGAAGCGCCTGACCGCCGGACACGACCGTTTCCGCGCCGCCGTTGTTAACCGTGCTGGCGCTCGCCACGCCGGACACGCTTTCCGCGCCGCCGCTATTAACAGTCGTATTCAGGGTGGAACCGCCCAAGGCCAAGGTTTCCGCACCGGCATTCAATAGGGTTCCGCTGGCCGCGCCGCCGCTGGCCACGGTAAGCTGACCGCCGCTATTGACCTGCGCGCCGACGGCGCGGCCACTGCCAAACACCGTCTCAGAACCACCGCTGTTGACCGTGGTGTAATAGGCCGCGCCGCCGGAGCTAACCCATTCCGCGCCGCCGTTGTGAATGTTGGTGGCGCTGACCAAGCCAAACACCGTTTCCGTACCGCCATTTGCGCTGGCGGTTCCCAAATTCGTGCTGGTGGTTTCCGCGCCGGCCAAGACATTAATATTACCGCCGGTATAGACGGTGGTTCCAGTCTCCCAGCCGCCGCTGGAAACGATCTCCAAACCGCCGCTGTTGACCGCCGCGCCGCTGACAAGACCGCCGGAAAGCACCGCCTCCACGCCGCCGTTATTGACGGTCGTATTAAAAGCTCCGCCTTCGGAGCCGAGGGTTGCGGCCCCGCTTACAGCCAATATTGAAATAGGTGAAATGATTGTCAGTGTTGCTACTGGTGGTACTGGTACTGGTACTGGTACTGGTACTGGTGTTGGTGGTGGTACTGGTGTTGGTGGTGGTACTGGTGTTGGTGGTGGTACTGGTGTTGGAATCCCCCCCCCATTGACCGCATAAACCAGCACCTCGCCGCCGCTATTCACGCTGACGCCGCTGACCGCGCCGTACACGCTCACCACGCCGCCGCTATTCACCGTGTCGCCGCCGGCCACGCCGCCGGACAAAACTATTTCCGCGCCGCCATTTAAGGTAGTCGCGCTGGCCGCGCCGCCGTTTTCCACGTTCAACGCGCCGCCGGCGCTCAGCGTGGCGCTAACCGAACTGCCGTAAACGGTTTCCGTGCCGCCGCTGTTGACCGCGGTTTTGGACGCCAAACCGCCTAGGCTTACGACTTCCGACCCGCCGCTATCGACGGTGGTTCCGCTGGCCGCGCCGCCGCTGAACACGGCTTGCAGACCTTGCGCGAATAGCGTGACATTGTTGGTCACACCGGCGGAATAGACGTTTTCCACGCCGCCGCTATAAATTTGCGCGCCGTCTTCCACGCCGCCGGAGATATTCTCCGTGCCGCCGGACAGCACCGTGATATTGGCCACCGCGCCGGACGCTAGATTTATCACGCCGCTGGTTAAAACATCGACTGAATTCGTCGTGCCGCCGCTGGCTATGTTCAATTCTCCGCCGCTGGCCACGACGGCAAAATTTTCCAGCCCGTTAGCGCCGATATTTTCCTGCCCGCCGCTAGAGATATAGGTATGGATTCCAACCGCGCCGGCGGAAATGTTGACCACGCCGCTGTTATAAGTCACCGCGTTATAAGAGTAAGCGCCGGAGGATACGTTTTCGACCCCGCCCAAGGAAACAAAGGTATTGTAGGCGGAACCGCCGCTGGAAACTATTTCCGTCCCGCCGCTGGAGATAACGATATTTTCGCTCTTGTTTTGAGGATGACCGTGTACGGGCGGTTTAACATATTCGTATCCGCCGCCAGCCACCACCACGCCGCCGCTGGTCTGCGCGATATTATCCACCCCGCTTCCGTGTACTAATGTTCCATGTTTAACAATGCTGGAAATTATCAGATTGGCGTTGTTCTCCACCGCGGCATAGGTAATGCCGCTAACAACGGTTTGGGTCTTTTTGGACATATTATCTTCCTCTGTTTCTCTTTTATTCCAGCCGGTATAAAAAATGAAAAAGCCCGGCAAGCACGATTATCGGCAAACTAGCGGATATACAACAAATAACGGTCTTCCGGCAAGCGCCCGACTAGCCGCGGCAAAGCCATTGAAAACCCAAATCACTCGGGCCTATTAAACCCCTTAGTTAAGCCGTTAACACCAAGCCTCTATGCGTATCGTCATGGTTAGCGGCTTATTTGACAGCGCCTAAGTACTTAATACATAAGCTTTCCGAGATTCGCGTCATTAAAAATCAATAACTTAATGTCATTTAAGGCTTGGTTTATCATGACAAGCGCTTAGTGCGAATCCAAAAACATCTATTATACTTGTGGGATATTAGCACATTTCCGGAATACGGCAACCCGTTAAACTAAAAACTTAGAATCCCAAAGGCGTTCCTGAACAATTTTTCTTGCAAAATCAGTTTAACATCTTGATTTATTCTGATTCCCAGTGTCAGCGCCGCAACGGCCCGCATTAAACTTCAACGCTAACGGTTCGCGGCGACCACGTCAAATGTTTTCACAAACGTATCTATATTCTCGTCGCGCAGAATGTCGGGTTTTATGCCATTTTTATCCATCAAATCGCGCAATGCCGGCAACGGCGACGCGCCAAAAAAGACAAAGATACTGGTTTTGCCTTCCGGCGGCAGCACATACAAAGGTTTGCGCGAACTTTCCGGAAAATGGTATACCTGATTGGCTTGAACCAAACTGTCTTGCAAGTCGTTCGGCACTATTTCGTCGAACTCTTTATTATTATCGTAATAAACTAGCCGAATATAGCCGGTTTTTTCCACCTTATAATCAAAATTGAAGCGTTCGTTGATTTTAAAGCGGTTGGGCAAATCCAAGACCACCGGAAACGCCTCTACCTTGATCGACACCTCGTCGGCGGATTCATGGCCTTGCTCGTCTTGCAAGCGCAATTGAATGGCGTATTCGCCGGGAAGGTCCGGAGTAAATTGGGCTTGCGGCATATTGTAATGCTCCAGCGCCACCCGGCTGGCCTCCGGAATGTTGCTAAACCGCCAATAATAATTTAAAACCCCGTCCCCGCCTTGGGCGGCCTTGCCGCTCAGGCGCACCGGCTTGCCTAATTTAGCGGTGCCGCTACAGCAAGCCGCGGCCTTCAGCGCCGCCGGCGTTACCGCTGGCGGCGCTACATTGGCGGCAGCGCTTGTTTCAGGCCCCGGGCTTGGCGGCGCGGGTTGTTCGGACCGCGGCCAAAGAAAAAAAGCGGCTGCGGCGACGCCGAATGCGCCGGCCGCGGCGAGAGCATATGGCAAGGTTTTTCCCTTGGAGCCGGCTTGCGGCTTGGTAATGGCGGCAAACTCTTGCAACCAATACTGAATATCCGCCGGCCTATCCTTGCGGTAAATCTCCAGACCGGCTTTTAACACCTTCCACTGCCGGTCGCTAAACTTAGCCGCGGGCCGGAATAGCTCAATGCCGGTTTTGGATTGAAATTTTAAGGTCTCCACTTCGTCGGCGCTTTTGCCCTCATAAGGGCGTTTGCCGGTCAACAATTCGTAAACTATGTGCGAAAACGCGTAAATATCATCCCGGATATCCACGTCGGAAAACGATTTAAGCTGCTCCAACGCCGCCCACGGGCGGGAAATGGCCTTGCCCACCAATTGGGTGGCGTCCGAGTGATCGTCGGCGTTGATAATCGCGCCGGCGCGTTGCGCGATACCGAAATCCAACAGTTTAATCACGCCGTCGTCCGCCAAGAATACATTATCCGGCTTCAAATCGCGGTGTACATAACCCTTTTGATGTACATAATGCAAGGCCTCGCCCAATTGCTTGACGATGGGCCATGCTTCCTGCATGCTAACGCCGCCGGCCAAACGGTATTCATCAATATAATCCGAAAGCGAGCGGCCGGATAAAAAATCCATGGAATAAAAATTAAAATAATCCCGGCCGTTGTTATTGATCGAGGCTTCCATCGGATCGAACACGCGTATGATATTGGCATGTTGCAAATCCAGGGTAATGCTATATTCACGATCAAAGGCTTGCTTCATGATTTCGTAAGAAGGCAGATTCTTACTCAACACCTTGATCGCCCGCAAATATTGCTTAGGCTTAAAACCCCGGTTTTTTAAATTGATATCCTCCGCCATGTAAACCGAGCCCATGCCGCCCTTGCCCAACTGCCTGACCACGCGGAAGTTGCCCAGCACGTCGCCTTCATAAAGCTTGTTGTTTCTAGACCGTTCATCCAGCGGTTTTGGCTGCTCGGCCGCACCCGCCGGGGCGGGCTCGGCGCGGGTTTGACCCTGGTTGGCAGGGCGCGGCTCGGGTTGTACAATTAGCGTTTCGCTATTCAAATCCGCCGCCGCGGCGGATGGTGCTATTCCGGTAATCGCCGCCGCCGGAGGAGTAATCACGGTTTTTTCCTCCTGGCCTGGCAGCACGGTTTCATCCCCGCGCGGCGCGCGCGCCTCGAAACGCGATTGTTCCACCGCGGCCGGAAGCACGGTTTTTTCATCCGCGGCGGCAAAAAAGGTTTCTTCGCCGCCCGGCTTAACCTGAGTATCAGACGGCGGATTTTCAATCCCGCCGGGAAGAGAAGTTTCCTCGCCGCCCGCTGGGCGCGCCGCCAAGACAACTTCCGCCTCCGCGGCAGGAATTTCAGCGGCGGAAATTTCGGGAGCCGCTTCCGGATTGGATAACAACGCCTCGCCGCCGCTAGAAGCAGAGGTTTGCGTGAACGGCGAATCGCCGAATGGCGAAGCGTTAGCGGGAGTCCAGGCCGCGGGTTCCGGCCCAAGGCCGGTAGGTTCCCCCGCCGCCGAGGCAGAAGCATGCTCCGGTTGAACTTGGCGTTCATTGCTCGTCTGTTCGGTAAACGGCCCGGATACGAACCCGGTATCCGCGTCAGCCGTCGCAACCACGGGTTTAGCATCCGGTCTTGGCGGAATGGTTTCCCCGCTGTCGGCGTTGTTTTTTTCTTGATCCGGATTTGTCATGATGGTTTTTATTTACACAGTCGCCAATTAGGCGGATCGATTAAGCGGATCATTTATGACTTACAAAAAATATCACGCGCCGATTTTCCTCGGCGGCCGGATCATTCGGCTTGGCTAAGTTATTTTTTCCCTTGCCTTCCGATCTGATTTGCGAAGGCGGAATCGAATAGGCTTCGGTCAGGAATTTTTTAACCGCTTCCGCCCGTTGTTGCGACAGCGATTGATTATAACTGTCGCTGCCTACCGCATCGGTATGCCCTTCGATGGTCAATTTTTTATCCGGCTCCTTCAAAAACGCCTGCGCGAATCCTTTCAACTGCTCCTTGGCGGCCGCGGTTAAATTAGCGGAGTTATAGTCGAACAACAATTCCAGCGAAATACTGGTCGGCGTTTCCTTGGCTCTTTGTTTTGCAACTTCCTTAACCGGCGGAACCGCGGCATCCAACTTTTTCTCGCCCAGGCTGCGCGTTTCTTCTCCGCCGGCTTCCTCAAAACTCAAACTTCTTTTTCCCGCCGCCGGACCGCTGCTTCCGGCGGGAGCTTGAGATTCCGCGGAATGCATGCATTTAGAAAACCATTCCGCCGACTTAACTTCCTTGCCACCGTTGCAATCCACATCTTCCGCCCAGGCATTAACGCCTAGCAACAGACCCAGAATAAGAGAGCAATGTTTAATTCTATGAATATTCATAACAACCTCGGATGTCATTTGTAATTATTAATTCTTCCGGAATCACTCGCTCAGATAAAACACAACCCGCCGATTTTCCTCGGCGTCCGGATGCTGAGGATTGGCTAAATTCGCCACGCCCTTGCCTACCGCCTTAATTTTATCGCCCTTCACGGCATAGGTCTGACTTAAATAATCCTTGACCGCCTGAGCTCGGCGTTCCGATAAACTTAAATTATAGCCCGGCGCGCCGGTGGCGTCGGTATGACCTTCCACCAGCAAATGCTTGCCTACTTCGCTAAACGCCTCGCCGAAGCCGGCCAATTGCCGCTTGGCCTCGTCGCTTAACTCCGCGGAATTGAAATCAAACAACAGTTCGATATTAATAGGTTTCCCCGCCAGCTGCTTGGCATGGCGCGCGCTCTGTTTAACAGACGGCGCGGCCAATTTGACCTTTTGCTCGCCCAAGCTACGGTCCGGACCCGCATCGGATTGCGAAATACCGCGCGACTGTTCCCCTTGCCCCATGCAATCCAGAAAATATTGTTTGGATAACACTTTTTTCCCAGCGTCACAGCCGTTTTCATCCGCCCGAACTAACAGGGAACATAGCATTCCCGCCGCAATCAGAATAGATTTGCCTAGCATTCCTACCTCCCATTCATAATAGATTCAACACACTAACCATCCATCAGCCGAAACTTAGAGCTTAAAGACGACGATTAATAAATTTTGATAAGTGATTGGCGGAAGACTTGCCCCCAATCACCCAAGGTCTTGGCAAACGGAAGTAATTTGGTGAAAGACTTGCGCCCCCCAATCACCCGAGGCCTTGGCGGCGGAGTAATTGGCGGGGGTGTGGGAGGCATGGATGCCGACCCCAAGCCTACATGGACGTATTCACGGCGTCCCCCGACAATTACTCCCGGCCGCCAAGGCCGGCGCTCAACCAATAGTCTTTTGCGTCCTTACCGTGATGACCCCGAATAAATTCACGCTTCGTTAAAATCAACCACGATAGCAGTGATGTTATCGCGCCCTTTATTTTGCAAAGCCTGCGCAATCAAATTTTCCACCGTTGCCTGACAATCGCCTTGCCGCATCAATTGTTCGATCTCCTCATCCCGCAACTCCTTATCCAGGCCATCGCTGCATAACAGAAAACGGTCGCCCGCTTGCGCGGTGAAACGCATAGTGTCCAAATCGACTTTCCGGTCCGCGCCGATGGCTCGGGTAATGACGTTCGCATTCACCACCGTGGCCGCCTGATCAAAACTGATGTTATGCAAATCCATATAATCCCGGATGGCGGAATGGTCTCTGGTCAATTGCGTCAACTGTCCTTGCCGATAACGGTATAAACGGCTATCGCCGGCCCAAATAGCGCCGCATTCCTCGCCCTTTATTAATAATATCACAACCGTGGAACCAACCACGCCGCCGGCGCTAAGCTTGGCGGCATAGTCGAATAAATCCGCGTTAACCTTCTGCAAGCGGGCGGCCACTGCCTCTATTTGCAAATCCACAGTGTCTTGCTTCGCCACCGAAGCAACCGCCTCCACCACCGATTGGCTGGCGTAATCGCCCGCCATGCCGCCGCCCATGCCGTCGGCCACCAGCCAAACGCCGCATTCCGGCAACAATAGCATAGAGTCCTCGTTATGCTTGCGCACATTGCCTACAACGGTTTTACCATAGCCCGCCACCCGTTTATGGTTTAATTCCAAATCCGGAAAAAAAGTTTCCGCCGGCGGCGGATCAATCGCCGAAACGAAAGGAAAGACCGTGGACGCATTCCCGGACTCCAAGAAATCGCCGGGCTTGGCATCCTGGGCCGGATTAAAAAAACCGGGCGCTTCAACCGGCTTATTCACGGCGGCCGGCGCTTCAGCCCGTCTGCCCAGCAACAAAAAACTGAATTCATCCGGCTTGGGCAAACCATCGAAGCAATAAAATTGCGACTTGCCCTCATGCGTATTTTTCGCCAACCACAGACTAAAGCTCTTGACTCCGGCTTCGCCCAACAAACGCTGCAACAACAAGGCATTCAACAATGGCAATTGATGCAAGCCATCCAATTTATAGCCCAATTTATCCTCGTCGATCAAACTTGGCGCGGACGGCATCTCCGCCGCTGGCGTCAACGTGGCCGCCGCCAAGGCTAGATCGAATTGATCGAATGCAAAATCCGGCGTCAGCACGCTTAAGGCCAAGCTTTCCAGCGCATCAAAGCGCTCTTGTTCGCAATAGATCGCCGGCAGTTGAACCGGGTCCACGTTTTGCGCCAAGGTTAACGGAAAATAACGGCCCACCCGATCCACGCTCGGCATCATGATGCCGACCCAGGCTTGATCGCCGCAAATGCCGGGACCCAAAAAAAACCGCCACACCGGACTGATTAAAAAACTGTCCAGCCAAGTATCTCCCAATTGTCCACGGCTGGCGAGTAGAGACTCGTGCAACCAATCGTCCCAGCATTTCACGAATTGCGGACTCAGACGCCGGGAGACAAAATCGCCCAATGCCGGAAGCTTGCCGAAAAAACCCACGCCTTTTGTTTTCAGCATGATGCTATCCTCCCCTGCCTATAACGCATCCGGACAATGAAAATTTTGAAAGTCCGTCATCTTGAACGGATTATCCACACTGGCGGCGCGCAGTTCAAAGCGCGCCTTATAGTCGTCGACAGTCACGGTCAAAATAAAGCGCTCAGGTAAATTGGTCGGTTCAATATGAAATTGATCCAGCATTCTAAACAAGGCCCAGGCCCCTTCTTTTTGCCGGCTGACCTGCTTGCCGTCCAAGGTTTCAAACACCACCCGCACGCCTGCGTTGACGGCGACGCCCGGCCATTTGAAGCTGGTGATCTGCTCCGGTCCGTGCCGGTACACTAGTTCCTGGCCCTCTATATTCAAGCGGAAAGTGCCGATGCGGTCGTCCAGCTCGATCGGTTTCAAATCGAATTGCAATTGCGGCACGCCGCCGCCGGCAAAGAATGCGTTACGGATATGCGCGGCAATTTGAAATTGCGCCAACGCAGCGCTCGACAAGCCCAGCGATTTCTCCGAATTCATTTCCGACCAGGTTTTAGTCGTGGTATCGACGAGAATTTTCAAATGATTATTGAAATATTGATCCAGTATGCCGTTGCCGCCGAACACCTTGCCGAAATCCGCCAACAATACGTCTTGCGACGCGCCGGGGGCGAATGGATAGCGCCCGGCCAGCAAATTGCGGCAAGGCTGGCTCACTTCCACCGCCAGCGCCTTGTTCAATTCCTGCTTGGCGTCGCCCAGACTGCCGGCGCGGGCTTCCCTAACTACTTTTTTCAACGGGGCCGCCACCTTGTCCGGCAGCGCGGAGGCCTCGCTTTGCAAGGCCAAGAGCGCATCCAAGCCGGCGCCGCTATTGTTTTGCCCGCTGGCCATCAATAAGCGGTCATGCGCGTTTTTGATGCTCTCCAATGACCGGTTCAAGGCTTCCGGCGAACGGACTTGCGAATTATACGGCTCGAACGCCTCCTCGAACTGGACGATCGGATCTTGCCCGGTTACGTTCAGCGCCGGCTTGGGCAGGAATTTTTGCATGGCCTTGGGCGCGGCGGCGGCCAAGGCCGTTTCGCCGGTTTTGGTCAACGCCGCCGCCGCGTCGGCGGACAATTTGCTCAAAGCGGTATTCTTTTCCACGGTCTGCAACAGCAATTTCAACGGCGAATCGGGGCGCGACAAAACATCCAGCGTGTCTATCAATTGGTTGTTATTGGCTTGCGGTTTCAAATTCAGCGCCAATACGTCGTCCAGCCAAATTTTCTGGTAATCCGCCAGATACAGGCGCTTCAAATCACTGTACAAACGATCGGTGTTGACGTCGGTATCCTTGCCGTCAACGCCCAGCACCCAGTTTTGCTCGTTGGCCTGTTTGACGTAATCCATGCCTTTTTTCAGGAATATCTCGGTAAAACCGTAACCCGTGAATAATCCCGGCACTACCAAGGTTTGCAGGGAAGCGCCGTTCTTGGTGACATAAACCCGCTCGCCGTTCGGCGCCAAAGCCTTGGCCAAAACTAAATCGTGTTCGTGATCGTACAAGCCCTCGCTTTTGAATACGGAGTACACCTGGGCCGCCTGCGGAATTTGCGTCAGTTTGACGCGCGCCGCGTTGACGAAGTTGTAATCCGCCGGCAACGGGTCCAGGCTCAAATCCAGCAAATTAACCAAATGGGTTTGCAAACTGGCTTGCACGGCCGGGTCGGTCAGGAACAAGCTTTGCCAATCCGCGCCGATCCAAGGCGCGGCGACTTTTTTATCCATCCGCGCCGGCTCGGATAACATCAGATAAACCGTCAGCAGCTGATACAAATTATCCAACTGCTGCCCTTCAGCGCCTTGCATGCGCTCCTTCAAGCGCCAGCTCAGCAAAGGCGCGAACGATTCGCGCAACACTCTTTCATAGGCAATGCGCGCGCCGTTTTCCAACTTGTCTTGCTGGGACAAACCCAGGCCGGTAAACATAGGCGACTCGCGGTAAACATTGCGCGCCGCCAACAAGGCGTCCATTTTGGCGCTTAAGGTCAGCAAATCGTTTCTAATATCGCTGGCGACCAGACGATTGGCTTTAAACTTTTCCACCTGTTGTTCAATTTCAGAGATGGCCATTTTATTGCCGGTAAAACTGAAGGTCCAACCCGCCGCGCCCAACACCACTAGCAGCGCCACGGAAATATAGGAACCCAATTTCACCAACTGGTGGCGGCGCTCCGCTGCTTGGTTGACGCCGACCAATTCGCCTTCAGGAATGACGACGTCGCGCAATAATTTGGTCAAAAAATAGCTTTTGCCCTTCACCGCAATCGGCGACAGCGCTTGCCTGTCGCGCAAATCAAAGGACTCGGTCAAGGCGGACATGATTTTGTCGAACGGGGTGCCTTCCTGCGTACCGCTGGTGAAATAAACACCGCGGAAAATAAACGGCGTCTCGTAAATGTTAGTGGCGAAGGTTTCCTTTATAAAACAGAGAATATCCGGTTTCAACAAGGTCAGTTGTTGCGAGAAATCAAAGATCAAGGCGCGCCGCTGCGCGTCGCGTTCGTCCTGCAAGCGTTTGAACCTTCTGACGTTCAAGCGCTCGACCAAGGCGGTATAATCCTGACTGAAATGTTCCGCCAACTCGGCCGGAGATGCTTTATCGGACCAGGCGAAGGTTTTGCCCCACACTTGTTGCCGCTCGGTCTCGGTCAAATCGGCGAAAAACTCATTAAAGCCCGACAACATGTCCATTTTGGTAAACAACACGTACACCGGCAAATTCACGCCCAATTGCCCGTTCAACTCCTTGATGCGCATGCGCATGACGCGGGCGAATTCGGCCAGCTTCTCCTCGGACTGCTGCAACACGTCGGTAATGCTGACCGCCAGGAAAATGCCGTTCAACGGCCGCCGCGGCCGGTGTTTTTTTAGCAATTGCAAAAAACCGTGCCACGCTCCGGCGTCGGCTTCCCGGTCGCTGTCCTGGGTGCTATAACGCCCGGCGGTGTCCAGCAACACCGCTTGATCGGAAAACCACCAATCGCAATTGCGGGTGCCGCTAACGCCTTGTATTTTGGCCCCTAGTTGATCTTTTAACGGAAAATTCAGGCCGGAATTGAGCAAGGCCGTGGTTTTGCCCGCTCCCGGCGCGCCGATGATGACATACCACGGCAATTGATACAGAAAATGACCGCCGCCGCGTTTACGCCCCGGCGTGGCTTCCAATAATTTCAGCGCATCCTCGAATTTGCGCTTTAAGGTCAACAACTCCTCGGACACCGCGCCGCCCTCGCCTTGCCCGGCGGACAGATCGGCGAATAATGAGCGTTCCTTCTTTTTCAATAGCCAATAATTGACCAAGCGGTAAGTCAACCACACGCCGAATACCACGGCGACCGCCAGCAGCCTGCTAATCCAGGATTCAAGCAACACGTCGCCGGCTATGGCGATTAATGGACCGATAAAAACGATCAACAGGCATAGCACCAATACGGCTATCAGTTCCAGGACCCATTTTTTCTGCAAAAAGTTAAGCAATGGTTTCACGATCTATCACTCACTTGACAAAAATGTCCACTCTGCGGTTAAGCGCGCGATGCTCGGCGCTGTCATTCGGCGCCAAAGGCTGGCCGTCTCCTAAACCTTCCGCCCGCGCCGCCCCGAAGCGGCCGGAGTCACGTAATATATTCAGCACGTTATTGGCTCTAGCCACCGATAATTGCCAATTCGAAGGAAAACGGGCGGAAATAATCGGCTTGTCATCGGTATGGCCGGTGACGACGATGGAATCTTGATGATTTTCCAGTTCCTTGGCGATTTTTTTCAACATCGGCATGAATTCGGGTTTGATCTGGTCACTGCCGGAAAGAAAGGAATTTCTGACGCGGATAATGTTGTCATCCACCACCTCGACCATATTGGCGGCGATTTCGTCACGCAGCAGAACCTTAAACCGCTCCAGGGATTTGGGCTCCGCCGCCGCCGGCTGGGCCGGAGCCGCGGAACTATTGTTGGATGTCGGCTCCAGCAAGCGCTCGCCGGACAACATAAGCAAATCCCGGTAAACCGGCGTCGAATAACCGTTGATGGCGTAATAAAACCCCAGGTAGATAAACAGCAATAAACCTAGCGCCACCGAAGCGAACACCCAAGCCGGCACCTGAGCGACGAAGCGGTTGCCGCCGGCTTTTTGCCCCATCCAGTCTATCGAAAGCTCATTGGCGGGGTCGGTGGCGAAACTTTGGTTCAAGTGGTACAACTCGGTGCGGATTTTATCCAACTGGCCGGCGGAGTCGGCGCTCAAGCCATATTTGCCTTTAAAACCGAGACTCAGCAATACATAATACAATTGAATCAAGCGCAACTGCTCCGACGGTTGCTTGACCAGATATTCGATGTTCCTGAAAAACATCTCGCCGCCGTCGGCGACGCCGTGAAATTGGATCAGCAAGTTTTCCCGCCACCAATGGTGCTGGTGCCCCCAGGGCGTGTTTTGAATGGTTTCGTCCAAATAGCAACACAAGCCGAAACTGGCGACGTTGATTTGCTCGGCGGTCAGCCCCAGGCTGCCGGATTTGCTTTGAAATAGTTTGATTTCGGCCGCCAACCGTTTTTTTAATTCATCAATATTGGCGTAACTCAAGGAATTTTTCAATCGAAACGCCAAGGACAGCAAGGGCGCGGCCAGTTCCAGCAAGGAAGCTCGCGACACTTCGTATAAAGGTTTGAATTCGGAACGCGGCGGCGTAAACGCCGGCTCCGGAGGATTCACGAAAGCGGGTCCCGCCGAACCTACGCCGCCGGGAGTCGGCAATACCGTATTGCCGAAGGTAGTGTTTCCGAAAGGTCCTTGCGCCATAATTTAATCACCTGTCAAGTTTGAATGGCCCATAATTCAAGCTCCAATCCCGGGAACTTGCCGGCCACGTAAAAAACGATACCGCCGCCTTGCTGCAAGTTCTGCCAATAAGACCCGGACTTAATCAACTCGAAATAACAAAAACCGTCATGGTAGGGAATTTCCGGCGGCATCAGCGGCAAGGATTTTAAATCCACGCCGCGTACGCCGGCCTTGACCAGATCGTTGATCTGATTGCCGGAGGCTATGATGGCCTGACCGGCGAAATCCCGAATCAACTGGCTAGGGTCCACATTGGCCTTGGCGGCCAAAATGAAGCGGCCGGTCTCCAAGAACGGCAATTTTTTCTGCGGGTCCGAATAGTGGTACACCCCTTGGTGCACTTGCAACGGCACGCGTTCGGCCGGCGAGCGCAACATATCGCTCAACACCCGGCGCAGTTCCTCAATCACTTTGGAAAAGGAGAATCGCAAATCCTCGTGCCGGTAATCCGCGTCGATTTTCGGCCGCTTGCGCACGCGCGTCTCGCCGCCGTCTTTTTTATCGAAAATGGCGAAGTCGCCCAGCATCAGCAGCATGAGCTGATATACGTCCTCCGGGTGAGCGTGACCCATGGCGGCCAAATGCCCGATCAAGGGTTCATAGCGATTGACGCTCTGCAAATAAATAAAATGCTCGGCTCCGCCTTTGGAAGAGGATTCGGAAAGACTCTGCGCCAAACTGTCCCCCCTGACCCGCAGCATGCCTTTTAATTCCTGCAACCAGCCGCTTAACACCTCGCTGACGGAAGATTGCAAAATGACGGGAATGAATTCCTTGTCCAAACGAACCGCCTTATCGTTGCTTACCTCAATCACGTGCGCCACGTTCAGGCAATGGTAACCCGACAACTCCTTGTCGCCCAAAACCAGCCGCGGCTGGATGCAAGCTGTTTGTAAAGTATAGCGGCTATCCGCGTCGGAAAGATGATCGCTGACGTCCTCGTTGCGTATCCGGTAGCGGGCCATGGCGTCGGGGGCGTGTTCGCTGTCGATTTCCGCCGCATTATGCCGGAAAATCGGCAACGCCAATTTAATCGTGGTATTGATCAGCCCCGGCTCCAAATCCAGCGCCAAGGTGACTTGATCATCCTGTGGAATATTAAACGGCGTGCCGTCGCTAAAAATTCCGCACGCTCTTAAAATAACCAATTTGCCGGCCAATAATTGCTGCTGGTCGATTTCCAGTAGGCTAAAACCCCAATCGTGGGCTTTTAAACCGCGCGCTCGGCCATTGATGCGGCTTTCTATAAACCTATCGTGCTGCTGAAAGTGCTGTGGCCGTAAAAACATCCCTTCGGACCAGATGACTCGATTTTTCGCCGACATATTTTTTTTATAAGTTATGAATTACAAAACAATCAGTTATAAGCTATAAACAACAATTCTCTAGGTGTATGGTTATGTGTATGGTAATCGCTGGCATACGGTCTTGTAAACAAAAGACCTTCTGTATTTCATTAACATAGCCATATTTTGTAAACTTTACGAGGATTTTAATTTCTTTTCGTAGGCCATTGCAAAAGCCTCGCCAAAAAAATGCTCCACGGCCGAGTTTCTCAGTTCCGGAAACTTTTGGCAATACTCTTCCCAACATTTGGATTTCTTAAACACGCCCTCGCCCACCTGTTCCTCGATATGTTTGGGATCAAAGCGTTCAATAACCTGATAAACGGCCGCCTGCACCCCAGCCATCATGGCGATTTGATGCAGCATGGCGTCCCGGAAAGCTTGATTCACCGCCTCTTGCGGCGGCAAAAAACCCGGATTATCCGGTTTGATCAAACTCATGATCAATGCATCCACATCGTGCAGAAATTTGATCGGGTTATTATCCATCCCTTGGATGGTGGTGCCGCCGACCCCCAAATCGTATTTGATTTCCGAACGCGCGCGCAAAGTTTCCATTAAACCGGTCACCATCAGTCTAAAAACAGCCCCGATCAGGGTTAAAGTGGCTTCCGTCTGTTCCGGCCTAATTCCCGCTTCCCCCGATAAACCGGCGCCGATTAAAAACGGGCGCAACACATCACCGGCGAACTGACCGCCGGATGCTTGCGGAAAATCCGCGCCGCCGGAAGCCAAGCTAAAACCCGCCGCGGGCGACGCAGAAAAACCCGGCCCCGGATGCGCGGCCGGGAACTCCGCCGCGGTTTCCGGAGCCGCGGCGAACGGGCTTTGGAACCCCGGACTCGACGCTTTAAACGCATCGCCGAAAAACGGCGCGGCCAAAGGCGGATTCGACTCCGGAGCCAAAAAAGGAGCGGCGGCCTGAGCTGGCGGCGGCTCGGCTGCTGGCGGCGCGGCGGCTAAAAAACTGGGCGCGGCCGCCGGCATCGGCGCTGCCACCGGCGGCGCGGACGGAAACGGAAAAGCGGCCTCGACCGGGGCCGGCTCCCAGGCGGGCGCGGCGGGCGGCGGAATAACCGGCGCCGGGGCGGCCGGCGGCGTCGGCGTAGTGGGGGGAGCGGGCATGGCGGCTCCAAACGGCGAATGAAAAGCCGCGGATTCAGCTTCGAGCAATTCAGCGCTAATCTGTAGCCCGCCGATAGCAATTAAATCGTGATGCTCCAGAGCGGCGCTTTCATTATGCGTCAATTTAAGCTGCTTATTGATTATATAAGTTCCAGCCCGGCTGGTATCCTTAATCCAAAATTGACCGGATTGATAGAAAATCTCGGCGTGCTCGCGCGAAATACTCGGTTCTTTCAAAACCAAGGTACGATCCGCGCTACGGCCGATGGTACCGCCTTGCTCGCAAATCACCACCGCGCAATGTTCGCCATGTTCGTTTTGATAGCTTAATTTTAATTTCATAGCTCCATCCGGTCTAAGCCGAGACTTACATCAAGCCAGCCAATCACTTAAGGGCTTGGCGACCGGGGACGATAGGCGATTGACATAGTGGCGGCGTCCCGACTATCGGCCCCGGCAGCCAAGGCCGGCTTAGCGCCAAAAGACTTTAGCATTGCCAAAGCGATTGTATCGGCTTAAGCTGGCGGCTGACATTTCAATATCGGATTCTATCGCGCTTCATGTTCCAGGGAAAGCCTAACGTGAAAAAGTTATCAGTATTTAAAAACTTCACGCCCGGAATGCTCATTTTTATGGCTTTGCATTCCATGCCGTACATTGAGTCTCGTCATGGCCCGCGCAGCATAATTTAGGTAAAATAGTAAAAATTTAAAATTTATCATGATATACGCCTTGCAAATCAACGCCAGCCCTTACGCCGACCATGCCGGGCTAGACGCCTACCGCTTCGCGCTGGCCGCGCTGAACGCGGGCCACCGCATCAACCGGATTTTTTTTTACCGCGAAGGCGTTTACCACGCTCTGCGCTACGCCACGCCGCCGGATGACGAACCCGTTTACCAGCGGCAATGGGCGCAACTGGCCGCCGAACATCACATCGATTTGGCGGTCTGCATATCCGCCGCGCAACGGCGCGGCTTGCTTGGCCCGGACGAGGCCCGCCGCCAAGGCAAGCTTGATGACGATCTAGCTCCAGGATTTCGCATCGCCGGCTTGGGGCTGTGGCTGGAAGCCTTGCTGGAAGCGGATCGCCACCTGATCTTCGATTGACCCTAGCCATGAAAAACATACTATTTCTGATGCGCCACCCCCCGCACCAAGGCCTGCGGTTGGCCGAAACCCTAGACCAGCTGCTGACCGCCGCCGCTTTCGATCAATCCGTCGGCGTGCTGTTTTTAGATGACGGCGTCTACCAACTGCATCCCGGCCAACAAGCGGCGGCGCTGCAATTAAAAAACACCGCCGCCTTGCTGCCGGCCATGCAATTTTACGGCGTGGAGGAAATATTCGTGGAAGCCGAATCCCTAAGCGAACGCGGACTCGACCTAGCATCGCCGCTGCTGCCGGCGCGGCGCATGCCACGCGCGCAAATCGCCGCCTTTCTGCAAGACTTTGACCTGATCATCAACGATTAACCCTACCGCGTAGCGCCATGCACATACCGCCTTTGCAAAAACAACTGTTGTGTTTACTCGCCGACGGTAAATTCCACCCCGGCGCCAGTCTGGCTCAAGCCACCGGCCTGCTTAACCGCGGCGCGGTATGGAAGCATTTGCAAGCCCTTTCCGTCTATGGCCTGCGCATCCGCGCCATCACCGGCAAGGGCTATCGGCTGCATCCGCCATTGCAATTGCTGGAATTAGAGCGTATTCAAACCCTGCTCGGCCCGCCGGCCAAGCGCGATTTACGCATTGAAATTTTCGACGCGCTGGACTCCACCAATAGCCAACTGATGCGGCAAGCCGAACCCGACACCCCCGGCGGCTTAACTTATCTCAGCGAATATCAAACCGCCGGCCGGGGCCGGCGCGGCCGGCAATGGACTTCACCGTTCGGGCAAAACATCTACCTGTCCATGCTCTGGCGTTACCCGGACGGCCCGGCCGCCATCGCCGGCCTGAGTTTGGCCGCCGGCGTGGCGGTGACCCAAGCGCTGCACGACATAGGCGCCACCGAAATCGATTTGAAATGGCCGAATGACATTCAGCACCGCGGAAAAAAGCTCGGCGGCATTTTGGTGGAGGTTTCCGGCGAAACCAACGGCCCTTGCCATGCCGTGGCGGGTGTGGGTCTGAATCTACAATTAACCGCCGAGCAAGCCGCCGGCATCGACCAGCCCTGGACCGATTTAAGCCGCATACTCGGCGCGGAGGCCTACCTAAGCCGGAATCGGCTGGCGGCGGCCCTGCTGAACCGCCTGCACGGCGCTATGTCGGAATTCAGCGCGGCGCGCCTGCCCGAAACCTTAAACGCCTGGCGCCAATACGATTGCCTACTGGGTTTGCCGGTGCAATTGCAAATCGGCGAACAACGCTTGCAAGGGATAGCCGCCGGCATTGACGATCATGGCCTATTATTGCTGGAACAAGCCGACGGCCAGCGCCGCGCCTATGCATCCGGCGAAGTCAGCGTCAGAGCGCTATGAATCAGAGCTCTAAGAAATTGCTGATCGACCTCGGCAATAGCCGTTTGAAATGGCGCTTGGCCGGCACGGCAGGGCTCGGCGAGCCGCACAGCGTTTCCCATGCCGAAATATTGGCGGCCGCGCCCTTGTTTGAAGACTGGCGGGCTCTTGAAACACCGGAGTCCATCGTTTGCGCCAGCGTGGCCGCGGTTGAGGTCAAGCAAAGCTTGTTCGGCATTTTGCACAATTTATGGCCGCAGACTGCGTGCCGGCAAGTGCGCGCGGAAGCCGAGGCGTACGGAGTGCGCAACGCCTACGCGGAACCGGAAACCCTAGGCGTAGACCGTTGGTTGGGCTTGATCGCGGCTCGACGACACTACCCTGGCTCCTGCTGCATAGCCGATTGCGGCACCGCCGTCACCTTCGACGCCCTGGATGCCGAGGGTGGACATTTGGGCGGCTTGATTTGCCCCGGCCTGCGCGTCATGCGGCAAGCCTTGGCCGCCAACACCGCCGCGCTAAACATAGCGCCGCGGGCGAACGACGCACTTTTGGCGGCCGACACCGCCGCCGCGCTGCACAACGGCGCGCTATACGCCGCCGCCGGCTTTATAGAAACCGCTTACCGCCGCCTGGCGCACCCTGGCCGCCTAATTCTGACCGGCGGCGACGCCGGGCTGATCGCCGAGAAATTGGAAATCCCTTTTATCCTGGATACCGACTTGCTATTTAAAGGCCTGCAAAACTATTAAGCTTAAATTTTGCAATCGAATAAGCAATACTTTTACTTGATATGTTGATGTTATGTGTATAAAATGCCGACAAATCCTTGACTAGCGTTCAAAACCGCGCGCCATTTAGGCTCTCATTACCCTCTAACTAAGGAAATATTAATGCCAACGACTCGCATTATCGGAACCATCATTTCACTGGCTATGTTTTTTGCTTACAGTCCGGTAAAAGCCGCCGGCAACAGTAACGCCGGCTTATTGAGCGCGCAACTCATCAGCAACGGACACAGTTTTAACCTGCCGGTGCAAGCCCGTTTGTCGAACGCCCGCCCCGCGCCATACAACCAAAAATTGGTCATCGCCGCTTACAATAAAAACCTGTATCTTTCCAGCGGCGCTCAGGCGCTAAAACTAAGCGCCGCCGCCAGCGGCATTAACGAACAAATCATCTCAAACGGTATCACCGTGGATGCCATCGCCGCCACCGGCAATACCAACGTCGCAAAATTAAACCTAAAACTCACCGTCACCGACGCCAATAACCACGAAACCACTTTATTGCAGATTGATGTCAGCAAACTGCAAACTTCATCCAGCTACGACCTCGTATTCCCAAGTTTTATTACCACGGCGGGCGCCGCCAGTTTCGGCAACATAACCGTAAGCGGGCAATTAATCGCGGGTACATCCAGCGCTCCGGTGAGCTACTCCGGCAGTCCCGACGTCAATTACCCATTGTATTCCAGCCCTGACTTAACCATCACGCTGAACAACCAACTCGTTGAGCTATTGATTTCTTGCACCATCGGCTCAGTTGGCTGCGAGGACACCCCGGTCAGTATCAGCACCCAAGCCGTGAACATCAACTTCAATAACGCCAATATCGCTGGCAAATTGTTTACCGGCCAAATCGTGATCGGTGAAACCCGCGCCGAATAAATCTAACAGCGGCGCAAGCGTCCGGCTTCGCCGCAATCACTTCTCCAGGCTACCAATCTAAGCCGGAAAAACTCTAAAGTCACCAGCCACTTGAGGTTTTGGCGGGCAAGCTTTATTCACAGCACGCAGCAAATTCGACCCACATTTAACAGGCTGTTGAAAAATTCATTTTGTCAAAAAATCACCACAACATATTGTGTCAAAACGACTTCAATTCACTAAATATTGGTCAAGTCTGACAAACTTAAGAAAGTCAACAGCCTGTTAAACTAAGTAAAAGCGTGTAACCGTTTTTAAATAACGCCACATCAACAGCGCATTGAGATTTTGGTTGACGGCGTTCTTCACATAAGGCAAATTTAAAAATGGTTGCGCACTCTTACTTAGAATTTAATTTTTATACATTTTTTTGATATGAATCAATATTTTAATTGTATTTAAATATATATTTACAGCAAGGATTTAGTTATCGGATGATGGTTTTTGGCTCAATCGTCGTTTTGGTTTAGTTAAGATGGCGACTGATTATTTGAATTGTTTTATGGAGCAATTAAAAATGAATTTTCGCTTAACATCCACGGCATTCTTGTCTTTGTTCTTCACCTCTATGACTCAGGCTAATGTTTTTGAATTTAGTTATAAATTTACTGATACTAATGATATTATTTCAGGTTACTTCTCCGGAACAGCTAATGGTGATCTAATTACCAATTTATCGGATATTACTTTGTATTTGGATGGCACCGCCATTCCTACAGATAGTTCTGGCTCCATGTATAATGCTTCCTTGCAAAATGGAGTATATCAACTAGGGAATGCCCAACTATCGTTCGATGGATTGCAAAACAATGCAATATTTGTTGATATAGCTGGCGGTTTTGGTTCCGCTATTCCAAACGCGGAGTTTGTGGCCAGCAATACCGCAAGATATGGCGATTTTATAGAATTCTCAAAAAACTTTTTTAATGGAGCGAATGAGACTGCTCTTTTTTATCAAATCAATTCAACGATCACTACGCCGGAAACTCTAGAATATAATACGGCGGATTGGTCTGTAATTTCCGCCATGCCGATTCCATCCAGTTTTTGGTTATTCGGATCGGTTTTAGCTGGACTTGGATTGATTAAAAACAGCAAGCAAAAGCTTGTGTAGCGAGGTTTAACGGCGCATATAATTGGCGTGGAGTTATTACCATATAAATTCCACGCCGCTTATCCCAGGCCTAATCGCGCTGAAAACGCGGAACGCGGTATTTGATGCCGTTGGCTATGAGTTCTTGAAAGCTTTGGTTGGCGGGCTCCATCAACATAAAAGATGGCATATGGCGTCACTCCGAAGTTTGTTTAAGAGCAAAAAGTAGCCAGGCTTTGACCGGGTAGCCGTTTTTTTCGACTACTCTTTAGCCCCGGCTCCCCACGCCCCAAATCCAACCCGCTCCACTAAATCCGCGCGCGAGCGCTCCGCCAGCTCACGTTGCTTAAATTCCTCGCTTAAAGTTTCCGGGTCTGCTTGAAAACCAATGACAATCACCGCGTAAGGCGCAAACCCCTCCGGCAAGCCAAATTTCTGTTTAGCCCGTTCCGGATCGAAGCCGCCCATTTGGTGGGCGACCAAACCCTCCGCGGCGGCTTGTAAAACTATACTCATACTTGCGGCTCCAAGATCATAGGCCGCCCAGCGATTAGGTTTGCCGTTTTGCGCAAAATGCTCTTGCGCCGCCGCCAATATCAACACCGGCGCGTGTTGCGCCCATTCCCGGTTTTTTTCGGCCAAGCAAGCCAACAACTCACTCCAGGCTTCGGCCTGCCGTTGCCGGTCGCAGGCGACAAAGCGCCACGGTTGCTCATTCATGCACGACGGAGCCCAGCGCGCTGCTTCCAACACCGCGATCAAGGCCGGCTCGCTTACCGGCTGATCCGGGTCGAAAGCGCGCGGGCTCCAACGGTTTTGTATTAATGAGTGCAATGGTTGACTGGTTTGCGCCGGTTTGCTGAACATAGTCGCTTCTCCTTTAAAACTCGTAGCTTATTAAATGGGTGTTATGCATGGCTCAACCCCGCGATTTGCGGTGTTTATTTCTCGAAATACTGCAACAAAAACTCGACAAAGGCGGTTAATTTAGCCGGATAATAACGCCGTTGCAAATAAGTGGCGTAAACCGCCAAATCCGGCCGCCTAAAATCCCGCATGATCTCCACCAGTTCGCCGTTCGCCAAGAAAGGCGCGGCCGATAATTTGGGCGCACGCACGATCCCCAATCCCAAAGCCGCCGCCTGACACAGCACCCGGCCATTATTGGAAGAAAAAACCCATTCATTGCGAATTTTTTTGCCGCCGTCTTCCAGATTGAACACCCAATAATCGCCATGCGGGGTGTCGGCGTAATGTAAACAGCGACAGCCGCTAAGCTCATCCAGCGTTTGCGGACAGCCGTGTTCCGCCAAATAAGCCGGCGCGGCGTAGATTCCAAGCTCGGTGACCGCTATTTTACGCGCCACCACGCCGGGGTCCAGCGTGTCGGTCACTAAAATCGACAGATCGAATGCACCAGAGCGCAAATTTAAGGGTTTGTTGTCCAGACTTAAAGAAATCCTGACTTCCGGATATTGGCTTGTAAACCGGCAAATCACGGCCGGCAAATACATGCCGCCAAAATCGATAGGCGCGTTGATTTTCAATTCGCCTTTCACTTGCTCACTCATCTGCGCAGTGGCGGCCTCCAAATCGGCCAGGTCCTCCAACAACTGCTTGCCGCGCAAATAATAAGCCTCGCCCGCTCCGGTCAGACTCAAGGAGCGCGTGGTGCGGTTCAATAACACCACCCCCAACGAAGCCTCCAATTGTTGCATATACTTGCTGACCATCATGCTCGAACATTGCATTTCCTTGGCCGCGGCGGAAAATGAGCCTAGTTCGACTATCCGGCAAAAGACTCGCATGTGATTAAACTTATCCATTCGGGTTAATGTTCCTGCAAACCTTTTTTATAAACATAAAGTTTATACACTTTAAACTTTTCTACGGTTTAAATCAGCAAGAGAAATAAGTAAAATAATTCATGGAGATAGTTCTTTTCGTCTGGCGCTGGCAATCAGCCCAGACGTTTTTCCTCCATCGCGCATACTCATCTCCTCCCCCCTTGAAAACACGTTTTACCGCCGCTATCTTTAAATTTTATACAATCACGATGCGAATTCGGTTTTTTCCGCTCCGAATTGGAAACATTTCTTCGGCCCGCTAGTCATAATGCGGTACTTTCACGGTTAGATGAGCGTAACAATGACGAAACATAAATATATACTGGCCTTGGCCTTAATTGGATTAATCGGCTCGCCCGCCCATGCGACGCTGCCTTTGCAAGTGGAAGGCGCGCCATTGCCTTCATTGGCCCCCATGCTGGAAAACAGCATGCCGGCGGTGGTCAACATTTCCACCTCAACCAATGTCAGAATACAGGAAAATCCGTTAATGAACGACCCGATTTTCCGTCGCTTTTTCAATGTCCCGAATAATCAGCGCCAGCAACAGCGCAACAGCTTGGGCTCCGGCGTGATTATTAACAAGGAAGAGGGTTATGTACTGACCAACAATCACGTTATCGACAAGGCCGACAAAATCACCATCACCTTGAGCGACGGCCGCCAGCTTAACGCCAAATTGATCGGCGCGGACCCGGAAGCCGACGTCGCGGTGGTGCAAATTCCGGCCGACCATTTGACCGAACTCAAGGTAGCCGACTCCAACCAGCTTAAAGTAGGCGATTTCGTGGTCGCCATCGGCAACCCGTTCGGCCTGGGACAAACCGTCACCTCCGGCATCGTCAGCGCCTTGGGCCGCTCCGGCTTAGGCATTGAGGGCCTGGAAGATTTCATCCAAACCGACGCCTCCATCAACCCCGGCAACTCCGGCGGCGCACTGGTCAACCTGCGCGGCGAATTCGTCGGCATGAACACCGCCATACTAGCGCCTAGCGGCGGCAATGTCGGCATCGGCTTTGCCATTCCGTCCAACATGGCTTTGCGCATCATGGATTCACTGATCCAACACGGTGAAGTGCGCCGCGGCCTGCTGGGCGTCACCACCCAAGACTTAACGCCGGAACTGATCAAGGCCTTCTCCTTGAAAAGCCAACACGGGGCCGTGGTCAGCCGGGTGGAAACCGGTTCGCCGGCCGAAAAAGCCGGCATGGAGCCGGGCGACGTGATTGTCGCCATCAACGGGGATGAAATCAAAAACGGCAGCAGCCAAATCCGCACCCTGATCGGCTTGCTGCAGATCGGCGATACTGCCAACATAGACATTTTGCGCGGCGAAGAGCGTAAATCCCTGCAAGCCGTTATCGGCAAACCCAAACGTCCGGAATTGGCCGGCGACAAAATACACCCCGCCCTAGCCGGCGCTCTGCTCGGACCTACGCCTAAGGATCAAGTGGAAGGCGTGCTGATAGAAAAGCTGGACCCTAAATCCCCGGCCTGGAAAACGGGTTTGCGTCCCGGCGACATCATAGTCTCGGCCAACCGCTACCGCATCAAAAACCTGGACGAATTCAAACAAGTATCCAATCCGCAAGCGCCGTTGCTGATTAATCTGCAACGCGGCGGCGACGGGTATTTTGTAGTGCTGAAATAAGCCCTAGGCCTTGGACAGCGCGGCGATAGGAATCGTCGCGCTGTTGCAAGCCCGTAAAGTGACGGTGAACGAAAGGCGCTCCTGCGTGCGATTAAGCTTCGCATTCGCACCTACGCAGGCTAGCCAATCGGGGATGTCAGGTTTTTTACACGGCGTTTGTTACTTAATTCGCTAAGCTCCCGGTATTCCGCGCAAATTAGACGCCTAACTCGAAAGTAGCCGCTTTAATTTTAGGCTATTAGTGATTATGTAAGCAGCTATTCCTATACACCCGGCCACCCATGCAATAAGCGCTTAATTAATAAGCAACCAGAGAACATTATAAACCTTGAGTTTATAATTCTTAAACCTTGGACTTGATACAAAGTCCAGCCCTAAGCGTACAATAAGCAGACAATTAATACAAAACAAGGAAACAATATGAGCAAGGTTCACAACGAAGTTTTACTGGCCAACCGCGAGTACGCCGCGCATTTCGACAAAGGCCATTTAGCCATGCCGCCGGCGCGCCAATTCGCCATTCTGACCTGCATGGACGCCCGCCTGGACCCGGCCAAATACGCGGGCCTATCTGAAGGCGACGCCCACGTCATCCGCAACGCCGGCGGCCGCGCCAGCGACGACGCCATCCGCTCGCTAGTGATTTCACATAAACTGCTGGGCACCCAGGAATGGTTTGTGATTCACCATACCGATTGCGGCATGGAAACCTTCACCGACAACATCATGCGCGATTTGCTGGCCAGCAGTTTGGACACCGCCGAACTCAGCGCCGACGGCTGGCGCGACGTCGGCCCCGGCCCAGGTTCCGCCGAAGCTAACTACATTGATTGGTTGACCATCAGCAATCAAGCCGACAGCGTGCTGGAAGATGTAAAACGCATCGCCGGCCATCCACTGGTTCCGTCCTATGTTCCGGTATACGGATACATCTACGACGTTAAAACCGGCCGCTTGTTGGAAGTAGAAGCCGCCACCGCCGCCGGCAAACCGCGTTAAGTATCTAGCCTGACCCCGCCGCGATCAGGCGGGGTTAACTAGCGCCCTGCCGCCGCAACAGCCAGACGTATAACACCGGCAACACCAATAAAGTCAGCAAGGTGGAGCTGATCAAACCGCCGATCACCACAATAGCCAACGGTTTTTGCACCTCGGAGCCCGGATCGCTAGAGAACAAAAACGGCAACAGACCCAGCATCGCCACCGTGGCCGTCATCATCACCGGCCGAAACCGTTGCTCGCAGCCCAGCCGCACCGCCTGCAATAAAGGCAAACCGCTATCCTGGATTTTTTGCAGATATGAAATCAACACTACCCCGTTCAGCACGGCAATGCCCCATAAGGCGATAAAGCCCACCGAAGCCGGCACCGACAAATATTCGCCGCTAATATACAGGGTCACCACACCGCCCATGGAAGCAAACGGCAATACCAGAATAATCAGCGCGGCGAAGCGTAACGATTTGAACAACATAAACAATAAAAAAAATATCGCCGCCACGGTAATCGGTACAATCAATTGCAAATGATGCATGGCGCGCTGCATATTCTGAAATTGCCCGCCCCATTGCAAATAATAACCTTCTGGCAAATGTAAATTTTGCTCCACGCTTTGCCGCAATTCCTGCACGAACCCGCCCAAATCGCGGCCGCGCACGTTGATGGCCGCCACCACTCGCCGCTTGCCCATTTCCCGGCTGATCTGCGCCGGACCATCGTCTATGCTGAATTTAGCCACGTCGCCTAAACGCACCCGCGCCCCGTGCGGCGAAGTGAGCATAAAATTCTCAATCACGTTGACGTTATTCCTGAATTCCTCCGGCAAGCGCACCCCGGCGCTAAATCTGCGCTCTCCTTGATAAATTTCGGTGGCTTTTTTGCCGGCGATGGCGGATTCAATGACATCGTGAATATCGCTGACGTTCAAACCATGCCTGGCGATGGCCTGCCGGTCGATGTTGATGTTGAGATATTGTTGGCCGCTGACCCGTTCCACCCGGACGTCGCGCGCGCCATTGACCTCGTTCGCCAACACCGCCACTTGCTCGGCCAGATGTTTTAAACGTTCCAAGTCGTCGCCGAACACTTTAACCGCCACGTCGGAACGCACCCCGGTCACCATTTCATCCACCTTGGCGGCGATGGGTTGCGACATCACAATTTCCACGCCGGGAATGTTTTGTTTCAAACGCGCGGAAAGTGCGTCGGCTATCGTATCCTGAGTCCAATCCTTGGGCCATTCGCTTTTAGGGGACAAAGTCGCTATCGGCGTGGACTCATTTTGCCCTTGCGGATCGGCCGGACTTTCGCCGCGGCCTATATTGGAAACCACGCTAACGACGCCGGGCGTTTGCAGCATTAGCCGCATGGCCTGCCGCTCTATTTTAATTGACTCTTCCAAGGAAATGTTCGGCGGCCGAATGATGCCGGCTACGATGGAGCCCTCCTTCATAACCGGAATAAACGACACGCCCAAGAACGGAAACAACCCTAAGGTCAGCGCCAATAGACACGAGGCCGCCACCGCTACCTTGCCGCCATTAGCCAGGGCCCAATCCAATAAGCCTAGATAGCGCCGCTTTAAAAACGCTATCGGCCGCGTGTCATGCTCGCCGATGCGCCCTTCCAAACCCAGTGAACACAATACCGGAGACAGCGTCAGCGACAAAGCCAGGGAAATCAGCAAGGCAATGGCAATACTATGCGCCAAGGGCGCGAACAATTTGCCTTCCATGCCTTGCAATGTCATCAATGGCATGAACACCAAAATAATGATGCCCACGCCGAACAATACCGGCGTCGCCACCTCTTGCGCTGCGGCTTCCACCACTTTCAACCGGGTTTTGCCGCCGTTCTTGCCAAGCGACAACAAGCGGAAAGCGTTTTCCACCACCACCACCGAACCGTCCACCATCAAACCGATGGCAATCGCCAAACCGCCCAGCGACATTAAATTGGCCGACATATGCAGATAGTTCATGGCCATAAAAGTTAGCAGCGGGGTCAGCAATAAGGTGCAGACGACAATTAAACTGGAGCGCACGTCGCCTAGGAAAATGAATAACACCAACACCACCAACACCACGCCTTCCAGCAGCACTTTGGTCACGGTACGTAAGGCGGTATCCACCAAATCGCTACGGTCGTAGTAAGGCACGATTTTCAGGCCATCCGGCAAAATCCCTTTTTGGTTTATTTCAAATACCCTGGCCTTGACTCGTTGCACGACCTCCTTGGCGTTCGCTCCACGCAGCATTAAAACAATGCCGCCCACCGCCTCGCTGTCACCATCCTGCAATACCGCGCCGGAGCGCGTTTCGTGTCCGATTCGGATTTCGGCGATGTCATTTACATGCAACGGTACCGAGTTTTCTTCTTTTAATACGATATCGCCAATATCCTCCACGTCCTTAATCAAACCCACGCCGCGGATCAAATATTGTTCGGCGTAATGCTGCAGTACGCCGCCGCCGCTGTTGGCGTTATTCAACTTCAAAGCATTGAACACATCTTGCAGGCTGATACGGTAATGGTATAGCCGATCCGGATCGATTAACACCTGAAATTGTTTGACGAATCCGCCTTGGGAGTTGACTTCCGTCACTCCGGCGATGGTGCGTAATAGCGGACGCACCACCCAGTCCTGAATTTCCCGCCTAAACTGCAATTCCTGTTCGCTAAGCTGGCCGGCGTCGCCGTCGCGGCGCAAGATATATTGATACACCTCACCCAAACCCGAGGACACCGGCCCTAGTAATGGAGAAACATCAGCCGGCATCATTCGAGCTACTTCAATCAAACGCTCCATGACCAGCTGCCGGGCGAAGTAGATATCGGTATCCTCGGTAAACACCAAGGTAATCAATGACAAACCGTTTTTATTCAGCGAGCGCATATCCTCCAAACCGGGCAAGCCGGCCAAGGCTGTCTCCAATGGAATGGTCACCAAACGTTCAACCTCATCCGGCGAACGGCTAAACACCTCAGTGGCGACCTGCACCTGAATATTGGTTACGTCCGGAAAGGCGTCAACGGATAATTCCGTTATGGCGCGCCAGCCCAGGATTAAAGCCAACGCCGCCGCCGTCAGCACCAAAATGCGCTGCCGCAAGGCCATGCGGATTAGCTCGTTTACCAACCTGCCTCCTATTGCGCCGCGCTACGCATGCGCTCATTATTGACATGAAAAGCGCCGTCAACCACAATGCGCTCGCCGGCGCGCACCCCTTCCAGCAACACGCGCCGCTCCCCCAGCTCCTCGCCCAGTTTCACTTGACGCAAGCTAAACACGCCCGGCGCGGTTTCCACATAAACATAATCCGATTGGTTTTCCCGAATCAAAGCCTGATTCGGAGCCGACAGCGCCGGGGCTCCAGGTTTGCTGATTTTCAAGGTTGCCAGCATTTCCGGTTTGAACCAGCGCTTCGGATTGGCCAAGGCCATGCGCAAAGTGACGGTGCGGGTCTCCGGATTCACCAAATCCGCCACGTAAATCAGTTTGCCGCTGACCTCTACCCCAGGCAGCGCGGGCACCTCGGCAAAGGCCCGGTCGCCTTGCCGGGCCCAATGCGCTTGTTGTTCCGGCGCTTCCGCCACCAGCCACAGCTGGGACAAATCAGCCACCGTGTATAATGCGTCGGCCGGTTGCACCACTTGACCGACCGCGATATGAGTCTCAATCACCACCCCTTCTATACTGGCGGTCACCGGGGAGTAGGAATAAATCGTGCGTTGCTTGGCCAAACGCTCCAAATCGGCCTCACTCATGCCCAAAACTCGTAGTCTATCCTCGGCGGCGCGCAAATCCACTTCCGCCTCGTTGAGTACAGCTTGCCGCTCCTGCAATTCCGCCTCGGCCAAAATGCCGTCGCTAAATAAGCGCTCGGCGCGTTGCACGGTAATCCGCCGTAAATTGACATGGGAACTGGCCTTCAAATAATCCGACTGCGCCAAACTCAATTCGGTGCTGTTCAATTGAGCCAGGCGTTCGCCTTTTTTTACGGATTGGCCCAGTACCGCATGAATTTCAGTGACCCTGCCAGTCACCGTGGCGCCGATGCGCGCCACCCTGGATTGGTCAAGCACTACGCGCGCCGGGAGATCCAAGACCGAATCCAAGGCCTGCGGTTGCAGTTCCGCCACGGTAACCAATTTCAACAGGGCAGGACTGGCGTGTACGGACAATTCGCCGGCCATGGCGATAGGCGGCGCTAGCGACAACCCCAGCGTAAGGACGAAAAATCGCAGCCCGAGCATGCACTTAGCTTGGGCCAAATCCGCCGCGCCTTACCCGTTGACGGCGCGGGCGGCGCCAAGGAACGGATTGTTCCGCATCTCATAGCCGAACGTCGACATAGGACCATGCCCCGGTATGAACCTGACATCCTGGCCCAAGGGCCATAATTTTCGGGTGATCGAATGCAATAAGGTTTGATGATCGCCGCGCGGAAAATCGGTGCGACCGATGGAACCTTTGAACAATACGTCTCCAACCAGCGCCAATTGCTCTTCCGCGCTAAAAAACACCACGTGCCCGGGCGTATGGCCTGGACAATGCAAGACCTGCAAGCTCAAATCTCCGATGGTGACGGTTTCGCCATCATTGAGCCAACGGTCGGGAGTCAAGGGCGGATGATACGGAAAACCGAAATATCGAGCTTGCTCCGGCAACCCTTGCAATAGAAAATCATCTTCTTGCCGCGGCCCCCATATCGGCGCGCCCAAGGCAGCCGCCAGTTCCGCCGCGCCGCCGACATGGTCCAAATGCCCATGCGTCAACAACACCGCCTCCACTTGGGCCTCCTCGCGCCGCACCCAGTCCAGCAATAATTCAACATCGCCGCCCGGATCGATCACCGCCGCTTTCTTGCTTCGCCCACAGATCAGCAAGGTGCAATTTTGCCGGTAGGGAGTCACCGGAGTAATGGAAAAATGCAACATGATTCCGGATTGGGGCTCTGACTAAATATTTAACAATAAATGCGCCGGCGCTTCCAGGCATTCCTTGATCAGGCCTAGGAATTGAACCGCATCCTTGCCGTCCACCAAGCGGTGATCATAGGACAAAGCCAAATACATAATGGGCCGAATCACGATTTCTCCGTTTTCCACCACCGGCCGGTCCTTGATGGCGTGCATGCCTAAGATCGCACTTTGCGGCGGATTTAAAATCGGCGTGGACAGCATGGAGCCGAAAATACCGCCATTGGTAATGGTGAAAGTACCGCCGCTTAAATCCTCGACGCTAATCGATCCTTTTTTCGCCTTTTGGCTAAAATCGGCAATGCCTTTTTCGATGCCGGCGAAATCCAATTGGTCGGCGTCGCGCAAAATCGGCACAATCAGGCCGCGTTGAGTGGACACGGCGATGCCGATATCGTAATAACCATGGTAAATAATATCGTTGCCGTCAATTGAAGCATTGATAGCCGGATAGCGTTTCAAGGCTTCGATGGCGGCCTTCACGAAGAACGACATAAACCCCAATTTAATAGCGTGTTTTTCCTCGAAGCGGGCTTTGTATTGATTGCGCAATTCAATCACGGCCTTCAAATTGACTTCATTAAACGTGGTCAGCATCGCCGCATTCTGCTGCGCTTGCAGTAAACGCTCGGCAATCTTGGCCCGCAGTCTGGTCATCGGCACCCGTTGCTCGGGTCGCAAGCTGGCAATGGCGGAAACCGCGGCAGCCGAAGGCGCGGGAAGGTCCACGGCAACCGGAGCCGGCCTCGCCGCGGGCACGGCGGGTTGCTGCTCGGCCTGGGTTTGCAAATACTCAATCACGTCGCTTTTCAAAATCCGCCCATGCTTGCCGGAACCGTTAATCGCGCCGGCGTCGACCTCTGTTTCCGCCACCAGACGCCGCACACCCGGACTCAAAGACGGCGCGGCGGCGACCGCATCCTCAGCCGGGGAAGATTGGGCCGCGGCGGTTTCATCAGATTCGAGCAAGGCTATAATTTCTCCGCCCAATACCGTATCGCCGCCGAATTTTAAAATATCCTTTAAAACTCCGGCTCTGGGCGCGGGAACTTCTAAAATAATCTTATCGGTTTCCAAATCAGCCAAGTTCTCGCCTTCCGCCACTTTTTCACCGGGCTGCTTATGCCATAGCACCAAGGTGGCGTCGCTGACAGATTCCGGCAATACCGGCGCTAGGATTTCAAAATTCATAATCATTTCCTTCCATCCCGGAATGCAAGGCTGCTTGCACCACGGCTTTTTGTTCCAACAAATGCGTTTTATAGCTGCCGACCGCGGGCGCGGCGGAAGCAGGACGGCCAGCATATACTATAGGCACTTTCCATTCACAATGCTTGTGAAAAAAATGCCGGCTTTGAAACCAAGCGCCCTGATTTTCAGGCTCCTCCTGGCACCACACCAGCAGTTTGACGCTCGGATATTTTGCCAATTCGGCCTTGAATTGCCGCGCCGGAAACGGATACAACTGCTCGATGCGGATAATGGCGATATGCTCCAATTGCTCTTGCCGCCTCGCCTCCAGCAAATCGAAATACACCTTGCCGCTGCATAACACCACTCGCTCCACCCGTTCCGGAGCTATAACATCAATTTCGCCGATCACCGCCTGGAATTCGCCTCCGGTCAGATCATTCAGGCTGGACACCGCCAATCTATGCCGCAACAAGCTTTTCGGGCTCATAACGATCAGCGGCTTACGATATTCGCGCAACATTTGCCGGCGCAATAAATGGAAAATTTGCGCCGGCGTGGTGGGCACGCATACTTGCATGTTTTGATCGGCGCACAATTGTAAAAACCGTTCCAGACGCGCGGAGGAATGCTCCGGCCCTTGTCCTTCCAATCCATGCGGCAACAGCATGACCAAACCGCTAAGTTTACCCCACTTAGTTTCGCCGGAACTGATGAATTGATCAATCACCACTTGCGCGCCATTGGCGAAATCGCCGAATTGCGCCTCCCAAATCACCAACTTATCCGGCATGGTGGAACTGTATCCGTATTCAAAGCCCAACACCCCGGCCTCGGACAGCAAGGAATTATAAATATACGGCCGCGCCTGATCCGGGCTCAAAAACTGCAAAGGAATATAGTTATCGCCATTCAATTGATTCAACAATATCGCATGCCGATGTGAAAAAGTGCCGCGCCCGATATCCTGCCCGGTCAAACGCAAATCAAACCCTTCTAAAAGCAAGGTCGCGTAGGCAAGATTCTCCGCGAACCCCCAATCCAACGGCTGCTCGCCGGCTGTCATTTTGCGGCGCGCCTCCATGACCTTGGCCACTTGCGGATGCAATTCAAAACCGGAAGGCAAATCCAGCAACCGTTCGCCGCAAAATTGAATTCGCTCCAGACTAACCGCCGTATCCGTCTGAACGTCCCAATTCTTGTTGAGATATTTATTCCAACGCGATGAATAAGAGTAATTTTTATTTTCGATGATGGGGCGGGACACGACTTTACCTTCATGCAGCAATTGCAAATAGGTCTGTTCCATCACCGTGACTTGCTGGGCGTTTATGACGCCTTCGGCCTGCAATTTTTGCGCGTAAATTTGCCGCACCCCAGGCAAGGCGTGAATTTTTTTGTACATCATCGGTTGCGTCGCCGCCGGCTCGTCGGCTTCGTTATGCCCCAAGCGCCGATAACAAATCATATCGATTACCACGTCCTTATTGAATTTCATGCGGTAATCCAACGCGATGCGGGTAATGTAGGCCACGGCTTCCGGATCGTCGCCGTTGACGTGAAATACCGGCGCTTGCACCATATTCGCCACGTCGGTGCAATACAAGGTTGAACGGGCGTCGAACGGATTGCTGGTGGTAAAACCAATCTGGTTATTAATCACGATATGCACGGTGCCGCCGGTATTAAACGCCCTGGTCTCCGACATGTTTAAGGTTTCCATGACAATGCCTTGGCCGGCGAACGAGGCATCGCCGTGAATCAGCACCGGCACGATAGCGTCCGCGCCGTTTTCGCCATGTCTGTCCTGCCGCGCCTTCACCGAGCCCTCGACCACCGGATTAATAATTTCCAAATGCGAGGGATTAAAAGCCAAGGTCAAATGAATAGGACCGCCCGGAGTAGAAATATTCGACGAGAACCCCATATGGTACTTCACGTCGCCGGTAATCGCTCCCGGAATGGAGGTATGCGTGCCCTCGAACTCGCCGAACAGCGCCGCCGGACTTTTGCCCAGGATATTCACCAGCACGTTCAGGCGACCGCGGTGCGCCATGCCCAAGACTACTTCACGCACCTTACGCTCGCCGGCGCGCTGAATAATCTCGTCCAGAATTAAGATCAGCGATTCGCTTCCCTCCAGCGAAAATCGTTTTTGGCCGACGTACTTACGATGTAAAAAGCGTTCCAGGCTTTCGGCCGAGATTAACAACTTTAATAGCCAAAGACGTTTTTCCGGATGACTGGCGTAATCGGTGCGCGCCCCTTCGAGTTTGCTCTTAATCCAGCACTTGGACTCCGAATCCACAATATGCATGAATTCACTGCCGACGCTGCCGCAATAAATTCTTTGCAAAGCGCGCAAAATGTCGCGCAAAGGCATGCGTTCCACGCCGCATAAACCGCCGGTGTCGAACACCGTGCTCATATCGGCTTCCGTCAAACCATAATATATGGGTTCCAGATCAGCCGGCAAACTGGTGTTGCGGCCCAAGGGATTATTTTCGGCGATTTGATGGCCCTTGACCCGGTATTGATTGATCAACCGCGCCACCGCCGATTGCTTTTTGACGCTTTGTTCGGTAAATCCTTGCATCCGCGCCAAGCGGCCTGGCTCGGCCTTGGCCAGTTTCTCGAATCGCTCCACGATCACGCTATGCGGCGTATCCTCGCGCGACCCGCCATGAATGCCCTCAAAGCGTAGGCGCCAACTTTCCGTTATCGCATCGGGATCGCTAAGGTATTGTTCATAAAGGTATTCAAGATAATCCGCATTGGCGCCGTACAACGCGGATGAATCTTTTAAATCCCGCAAACTACTCATCCCATCAACCATCTTGATAACCGTGTGAATCAATATAGTATTGCTAAAACGCCGTAGTGGCAAGCGCTTAATCATCGGTTCCAGCCCGCCGAAGCCGTCATGCGCCAGCCCCGGCGGCGTTCGCGGCCCTCAGCGTTCCGGTCAATCGGATTGTTCCATTCTAGGTTCCGGCAAGAGCGCCGCGAATCCGTTTCCGGCGTTAAAAACCGTTGCGTCACGGCTTGGGTTATCGCTCCTAACATATACCGGAACTATTTTCGCTCAACAATATTCAAATAAAGATGATTACCCTTCTAAAGGACGATTTATAAACAACATTCGCCGCCGACCGAACGCCCCCGGCAAATCACTGCATAAAAACAACAAGATTTATATGAAAATCAACTTATCCCAGACGCCCGACTTTAGCTAAACCCTATGAAACGCACGTCTAAGTGCTGCTCTCATTTTTATGTCGAGTGATGTAATCCCTACCGCCCAAAAGGCTGATTACTATCGGAGGCATAAAAAAAATACCTGTACGCTAACCAATAATCGCCACTCAGTTCAAACTCAGATCATTTCACCGATTGGCTTTACTGGCGCGGTACATTGTAAAAATACAAATCTGAATCTTCCTATATGCAACGTAGTTTATGGACACACGACCAACCTGAAGCCGCAATGCAGACCAATTGCACGGATTTAGAATGCTTGAAATGGAGCATTACAAAAAAATAGTTAATCAAATTTGCATTTTTTAAGTTTAATGGTAGAATTATTTCCGTCCATAAACTCAAGAGGAAATCATGACAGACTTAACATCATTAACCGAGGCTGAATTACAAGAAGTTATCGATAAAGCTGAGAAAGCACTGAAAGAGAGACTTACTTCCAAACGTAAGGAAGTCATTGCTCAAATTAAAGATTTGGCCGCTTCGATCAATGCGACCGTAGACATTCACGAAGCCGACAAACTTTTTGATCGTAAAAACATTAAGGTCGCTCCAAGATACCGCAACCCGTCCGACCCTCTGCAAACCTGGTCAGGCCGCGGTTTAGCGCCGAAATGGATGCAAGAACTGATTGCTTCCGGTCGTGATAAAAACGAATTTGAAATTAAATAATTTCTTACGGAACGGCCCAGATTTTCAATTGATTGAGCAACCATTCGCTATCATCAATCACTAAGTCGTGGCCTGCCCATGGATGGGTTTTTAAAAAAAATCCATACCGCTCGGCAATTCGCCTGGAGCAAAGCGGCGAAACTAAACGGTCTCCCAGGCTATTTAACAGTAATACCGGCTGCCGCGGCACGCTATCACTTGGGCGATAGCTAGCGGCCGCCTTTAATTGTCTAAATAAGTTGGCATGATTTACCGGACGCACGCACTGAATTTCATGCCATTTTGCCGCCAGCTCGGAATCAAGGTCCCGCCGGTTGCAAACCAAACGAATGATCGCCAACTCCCGCCGGTAAACATCGTCCTCCGCTATAATCGCCGCTAAGCGCGCATAGCTTTGCCAACGCAAGCGCCGATAAAATGGACTCACACTAGGTAAACTGGTATTTATCAAAACCGCGCCGCTAATTTCATCCGGATAGTTTAACATCCACTCCCATGCCACCATCCCGCCCAGAGATAAGGCCAAAAGCCGCGGCGGCGCGGATAGATTCAACCTACGGCCTTCCTCACGCACTTGCCGCATAATGCCGGTCAAACTGGCCGGGCTTTTATCCGCATAATAGTCGCCAGCCCCCGGTAAGTCCAGAGTATGCACCGCGACGCCCGGAAACCGGACTCTTAGCTGTTCCGGAAAATCACCCCAATGAGCGGCTTCCCTGGCCAAACCTCGCAGTAAGAGCCAATCCGCCTCAAGCATACCAAAGCTGCAAGGCTTCTTGCATGAGGCGCTGCCTATTCTCGGCCGTCGGACACTGCCAGGATTCGGGATACAAAGCGCAACGGCTCAAGAAATCAAATAGGGTGAAATGCCGGCGCAGGATACGCTGCTTACGGTGCGGCTTTAACGGATGAAACCATCCATAGCGTTGAAACAAATGTAAGGGATTTTTTCGCAGCCACATCCAGGACCCCATTTCCAGCGTTAACGGCAAAAAAACCTGCCCCTCGGTTTGCTGCTTGACGAAATCGTCGTACAAATAATCCCACAAATCGCCATTGATCAAATACTCCTGACTCATGGGCTCAATCCGGTAAAAGTGGTGCGGATAACAACGGTCAAACAAGCGCTTCCAGGCCAAAGCTTCGGCCAGCGCCGGAAATGGCTTGCGGCTGGATGCATATGGAAACCAAAGCCGGTCCTGAATACCGAAACCCGAATGCAAATCTACCGCAATGGATACCGGAGCGTTAAAAAAATATTGCCGGATAACCCGGCACAACGCCGCCGATTCTCTTTCCATAATCTCTGAATCGCCGCGAAACCAAGGCAAACGGTTGCTCAAGCGATGGCCGCTATATATTTTATTACACTCCATCGCTTCCACCGGCGCGTTCCGCATTAAATCGACGCCGTTGCCGTTGCTGCGCAAACCGTAATACACGCCTACCGGATTAATGATGGGCATGAAAATCAAACGCATCCGCTGCAGACGCTGTATAAGATCGCCATCCCAATCCAGCAAGTTCAGCAAAGTATCCAAATACGACAGCAATACTTCCGAGCCGATTTTCTCCAAACCGTGCACGCCGCCGAAATAACCCAGCACCGGCGCATCGGCGGCCGCGGAACCCATCACAATACAATGTATCGGAAACTCGTGGTCGTTATAAGGGATACGCTCGACAATCTCCACCTGAGCGCGGCCTCCCAAACGCCCGATTAGATTTTCCAGCTGCTCCAATTCCGTAAACGGATTTTGGGTCATGATTCGGAATCGCCGCTTAAAACCGTCTCGATATATCTCTGGCGTTTTTTAGGCGAAATCTTGTCGATCTCCACCAAAATCAAACTATCCACGCAATTGTTAAACGCTGGATCGACATTAAAGTCTATGAAACGGCAACCTTTATCATCGCACAACTCCGCGTACTGCTTGTACAAGGCCGGCACCTTGACGCCCATTTTTCTCAACTCGCTATTCAACAGCTTATAACTGGTCGAATAATCGGCGCTGAATTCCAGTTCGGCGAATTGGCGGCTTTCCTTAGACTGCACAAACGGTATGCGGGCCTGAGTCAAGCGGTGCTCCACGCCAAACTGACGCTGATAAAAACTAACAATCAGTTCCTTAGCCAAATGCGGATAGGCATTGCTCATGCTGACTGGGCCGAATAAAAACTTAACTTCCGGATGCTCGCGCAAATACGCGCCTATGCCATACCACAAATAGTGCAAACTGTTCTGCCCCCAATAACGGGGTTGCACAAAGCTGCGGCCCAATTCCACGCATTGCGGCAGCAACTTGGCAAACTCGCCAGACAAATCAAACAAGGTATGGGTATAAAATCCCTCCACGCCATATTCGCGCACAATTTTCGCACCCTCGCCCAAGCGGTAGGAACCCACGATCTCTAAATCGTTATCGTCCCACAACACGATATGGCTGTAGTAAACGTCAAATTTATCCAAATCAAACGCTTCGCCAGTTCCCTCCTCAACGGAACGGAAGGTCAACTCGCGCAGACGGGCGATTTCCTGCATCACCGGACAATCGTCTTGAAATTCGTAAAGAAAAATCTTTTTACCGTCGGCGGTCTCACCCAGCAACGGACTTTGAAACAATGCTTTTTTCACCGCCTTGACATCAGTTGGATGCACCACCGTCTCCACGGTATCGAACAGCAAAGGTTTGTTCCTTTTACCCAAATTCAATACGTGCCTACGGAAACGTTGACTAAGTTGCTTGTTGGTTTCAGTGGAATCGGCGATGCTGGAGAAAGGGATGGGCGCGCCCACCTTAAATTTGATTTCCTGATTTTTTTTGTTGAACATCTCCTTGACCAGCAACATGGTGCCCAAGGGCTTGTACAAGGTTGAGGCGCTATAAAACAGCGCGGAGTTTTTGGCCTTTATGTAGATTGGCAAAATCGGAGCTTGTGATTTTTTCGCCAATTTTACGAAACCGGACTGCCACTTGCCGTCGCGTATGCCGGCAGGCGTAATGCGTGATACTTCGCCGGCCGGAAATATAATGATCGCCTCTTCGTTTTCCAACGCTTCCAACATAATCTTATAAGTATTTTTTAAATCCTTATGTTCGGAAAGCACGTCCACCGGCAAAAAAACCGTTTGCAAGGGCTCCATGTAGGACAACACCCGGTTCGCCACAATGCGTACATCCGGCCGCACGGTACGGATCAATTTAACCAGCGCCAGCCCATCTAAAGTGCCGATGGGATGGTTGGCCACCACGATCAAACGTCCCTCGGCAGGAATATTATTGAACGACTTATTGCTGACCTGATAGTTAAATTTAAAATAAGTCAATAACTTATCTAGAAAAGCAAAGCCGCGCAAGTGCTGGTTTTTTTGGATTACAGTATTAAAATCATCCTCGTGCAGCAACTTTCTTAACGCCCTGACCGCCAGTTTTTGATGTTTACCCAGTTTTACGCCAGGATAAGTTTCTTTTAATATGCGTTCAGCATCAATCATTTACATTAACCTAAAAAAACATGTTACAACACAAACCAAACTTATCGGCTTTACTTAAAGCGAAAGCGGCAACCGGACATTGTACTTCAAAATTAGACTAAAGTGTGGCTGCACCCGCGCCCGACCACAACCCGCCACCTTCATGAGCGAAAGTTTTAGCATATTCTAATCAACAAATATACTTGGCGCGCGACAAATTCAGAGACGGCCGCGACACGTTTGACTTTAGCGCCGAAAGCACAATATTACATCCTTTAGACAACGAACCCGGCGATAAAATTCCTTATTTCCGTTAAATAACCCGCAAATTCATCATCGTCCGCAACCTAACATTTATTAAAATCAGACAGACCGCGGCGACAAATTTTTACAAACCAAACTTGAAATTTTCAACATAACATGCAAATATAGCGAATATGAGCAGCAGCCCAAAATTCATTTGCGGCATTCCGTCAGAAAAGCGGACCTGATTTAAACGCAGGAGCAAATCGTGCATCTATGCCTTATGCATCAACGTTTGATTAAAACGATTAAACCATCGGTAGCCGTGCTTTGCCTGATAGCCTTCCACGCCGCCGCGGCCAAGTCTGATTCCGCCGCCCCGGACCAACCGGCCAAGGCCTTGCCCTCGCAACCCTTAATTTTGACCCTGCCAAATCAAATCCCCCTCGACAGCCCTAACCAATGGCAAACCCGCGCGGCTAGCAACCCTGAAGAACAACAACTGATCGCCGAAGGCCGTAAAAGTAAATCGGTGGATTTGAATTGCGGTATGAACATGGTGCAAAACGCCGCACCCGAAGTCTCGTTAACCGGTCGCGTCGGCGGCGAGTGCGACGTTAAATATCATTATTAAACCTGATTGTATCAGCCCGACCGGCAGTCATTCGGCAAAACCCTTTAAATTGCGATAAAATTATTTTTACCGCAACCCTGAGCTGTCCCTTGCCACGCTTGCCCAAACCTATTTCATTTACACCGCCTGATCCCCTTAAAACCTTTCCCAGCATGAACATCCTGCTTTTTTTATTCGCTAGTTTACTGATCGCCTGCTTTTCCATACGCGCCGACGACAGGCCCTCGATACGCTTAGGCGTCATGGCCGGCGGCACCTTGGCCTGGGAACTGGCCGCCATGCAAAAACAGGGGTTGACCGAAACCGCGCCATTTAAACTGGAAAGCATCACCCTGGCCAATCAGCAAGCCGGTAGAATAGCCTTGCAGGGCGGCGCGGTCGATGTCATTGTCGCCGATTGGTTTTGGGTCGCCAATATGCGCGCCGAAAACGCTGAATACAGTTTTTATCCGTTTTCCAGCGGCGGCGGGGCGCTGGTCGTACCCGCCGCCAGCCCTATCCGCGACCTTGCGGGCCTGTCTGGAAAAAAACTGGGCGTCGCCGGCGGCGAACGCGACAAAAACTGGCTGCTATTGCAAGCGTTAGGCCAAAAACGAGGCCTCGGCTTGCGCCAGTCCGTGGTTCCGGTTTACGCCGCGCCGCCGCTGTTAAGCCAACAACTGACCGAACAAAGGCTGGACGCCTTGCTCACCTACTGGCAATCGGCCGCGCGCCTGGAAGCCCAAGGCTACCGCAAGCTACTGAGCGGCGAGGATATCGTCAGCCAATTGGGCGTCACCGAAAAAACGCCCAGCCTGGGTTACGTATTCAAACAAAGTTGGGCGCGGCAACACGCCGCGACCTTGCGTAGCTTTATCGAAACCGCCGCCGCCGCTCGCGGCCGACTGTGCAACGACCCGCAAGCCTGGGAGCAAATCCGCGCCCTGACCGAAGCCGAGGACGCCCCAACCGCGGCCGCGATTAAACAAAGCTATTGCCAAGGCCATTTAAACCAATGGACGCCGGCCCAATTGGCCGCCGCCGACGCGCTTTACCGCATCATCCATGAACTGGACCCAACGCTCACCGGCAAGGCGCCTAGCCTGCCCGAAGGAACTTTCTGGTCGCCGGAGCAATGATTTATACCGGTTTGCGGCGGCGTATCATGCCGCTGCTATCCCTGGCTTTACTGCTAGGCCTGTGGCATTTGCTGGCGCACTGGCTGCATAGTCCGAATCTTCCTTCGCCGGCGCGCGTGGCCCAAGCGCTATGGCAAGCCTTGCAGTCCGGTGAACTGCCGCACCACCTGCTAGCCACCCTGCGCCGGCTAATCATTAGTTTCGCCATCGCCATGCTGATCGGGTGCGCCATTGGCGTGGCGCTTGGCGTCAACGCCAAACTGGACGCTTTTTTCGACCAGTGGCTTATAATATTTCTTAACATACCGGCTTTGGTGTCGATTATTCTCTGCTACATCTGGTTTGGTCTGGAGGAATGGGCCGCTATCCTGGCCGTGGTGATTAATAAACTGCCCAACGTCATTGTCACCATTCGAGAAGGCGCGCGCAGCCTGGACAAGGACTTGCAGGAAATGGCTCAATGCTACCGTTTTAGCCCCGGCAAAACCTTACGCTGGGTAATCTGGCCGCAACTGCATCCCTTCGTCATGGCCGCCTCCCGCTCTGGACTGGCTTTAATCTGGAAAATCATATTGGTGGTCGAACTATTGGGCCGTAGCGACGGCATGGGCTATCAATTGCACTTATTTTTTCAAATGTTCGACGTTGCCAGTCTGCTGGCCTATACCGTGGCCTTCATCGCCGTGATTCAAGCCTTGGAATGGCTGGTTTTGCATCCGCTGGATAAACGAGCGCGGAGTTGGCGGCGATGAATCGGGTGGAAATCGACATACATTCAAAATTTCACCCCGGCTCGGCCGCGCAAGTCATTGGCCGGTTCAATCTGACTATACCTAGCAACCAATTCGTGTGCCTAGTCGGGCCGTCCGGTTGCGGCAAAACCAGTCTGCTTAATTTGATCGCCGGTCTGGATAAAGATTACCAAGGCAGCATACTCATAGGCGGTCATCCGCCCGCCGCCGCCCATATCGGTTACGTATTTCAAAATCCGCGCTTGCTGCCGTGGTGCAGCGTACGGCAAAACATCGAACTGGCGTTTCTCGGCCCGCCGCCGCGGCAGTTGATCGACGAATTACTGGCCGAGATGCAATTACTGGAGGCGCAACACCGGCATCCGCAACGCTTGTCGCTGGGCATGCAACGCCGCGCCTCCATCATCCGCGCCTTTGCCGTCAATCCCGAATTGTTGCTCATGGATGAACCATTCGTGTCGCTGGACGCGCCGACCGCCCGGCAAATCCGCAGGCTACTGTACCGGCTGTGGCAAAACCGGCCGCACAGCGTACTGTTTGTCACCCATGACCTGCGGGAAGCCATAGCCCTGGCGGATCGGCTGATTTTTTTAAGCTCGCAGCCAATGCTGATTTGCGCCGACATTCAGGTTCCCTTGTCCCCGGAGCAGCGCGACGATCCCAAACCTATTGAAGACTTCCGGCAATATTTATTGGATAGCCGCCCCGCCATCGCCCAACTCATTTAAGACGCCAAGACCCGTGAAAATTGTGCGACAAGCCGCCCGCTACGAGGAAACCATCAAAAAATCCCGTTTCATCGGCGAGGCGCGGCCCTGCCAAACTGAACGCCAAGCCCTACAATTCATTCAAGAGCTGCATGTCTTACATCCCGCCGCCAGCCATATCGTATACGCCTACCGCATTCTGGAACCCGACGGTTTGATTTGCCGGTTTCACGACGCCGGCGAACCGGGCGGCACCGCCGGCAAGCCCATTTTTCACCACCTGGAAGGCAAGCGGCTGATCAATGCCGCGTTGGCGATCATTCGTTATTTCGGCGGCGTTAAATTAGGCGCAGGCGGCCTCACCCGCGCCTATGGCGGCATCGCCCGGCTAACCCTGGAGCAAGCCGAGCTAGCCGAATACATCGAATACGCCGAACTACGCTTTACGCTGGACTATGCCAAAATGCAAGCGTTTGAATATCATCTGAAAAAATTAGACGGCCAAATTGTCGCCCAGGACTTCGCCGACAAAATCCGCCTAACCGTGAAACTACCGCGGGCCAATAGCGGGGAACTTAATAATTTTCTTGAAGACTAACACGCCGCCGCCCGCAAATCCAAGCGCCGTCTTGTATAATAATCAGGTTAGCCGTAGGCTGGTTTTCCATAGGATGCCGGTGAGCAAAGCGAACCGCATCAGTCGCGTTGAATGTGAGTGCGATTCATGAAAAAAATTATTTTATTTATCCTAATCCTGCTCGCCGTCATTGGCCTGACTCAAACACGACGTCAGTTTAGCTCAATCAGAACCGGCGGAGACATTCGCTTCAAAACCATACACGGCGAAACCATCAACATGGCCGATCTGACCGGACAAGCGGTACTGATCAACTTTTGGGCTAGCGATTGCCTTCCGTGTCTAGAAGAAATTCCGCAACTCGCGGCCTTGCGGCGAGACCTGCCCACGCTCGCCATCATAGCCGTCGCCATGCCGTATGACCCGCCCAACCGGATTATCGAACTGGCCAACCGCGAGAACATTCCCTATGCGGTGGCCTTGGACCCGCAAGCCGAGATTAACCAAGCCTTCGGCGGCGTCAACCTGACGCCAACCTGGTTTCTGTTCGACAAAAACGGCCGCTTGATTAAAAAAGAACTCGGCCGTTTGGATTGGACCCAATTGCGGCTTACCTTGCAAGAGCTGGTATAAGCTTTAACCCTACAACCACTGCCTGAATTAAACTGAACCAACTGTCTGGAATCGCGTCTTAAAAATGAGCGCAAAGCTTATACCCACTAAAAAACACGAGGAATGATCTTATGAAACTCATTAAAATATTATTTTTAGCCGGCGCGACGCTATTTGCCGCCGCGGCCTTGGCCCAACAACCCAAAGCGCCGTCACCTATAGCCAAAACGGAACCGTTGGAAAAATGCGAATGGAATGCCGAAAAAACCACCGAACATTTGAAGAAAATGCAGGAACATATTCTTGCCATCCATGATTTATCCACTAAAATCCTGGCCGAAACCGACCCGGTAAAAAAACAAGCCCTAAAAGACCAGCAACTTGAGTTGTTGCGCGCCCAGCATTTAGAAAAAATGCAGTCTCATCACAACCGCCACGACCAACACGAAGCCCCTAAAAACTAAGCCCGTTCTTCCAAGGCTTCCCGATACGGACGCGTAAACGCCCGGATCGGGAACCGCCGCCCGAATATATTCCCCACATTTCCCCCCCGCAACCGCTAAAATACGGCCTTAGTCATCGGGCGAAGATAAGCTTTGCAACACAGCCTAAACGCAATAGCCTTTTGCGTTGCCAGCGCATCTTTCTGGACTTAAACTGTTAACCGAGCTTTCTTGACCACTATTTCTTGTCCTCATTTTCTTGTCCATCATGAATAGCGCCAACGGGCATTTTTTACAACACCTGCCAATCCGGACGTCACGACTTCTGCTTGCCCTAGGCCTGCTGCTGTTCGCCGCCGGTTTCCGCTTCAGCGACGGTTCCGTATTAATGGCCATAGCCAATAACTTGAGCATTGAAAATCCAGGTTTCAACGAATTAATACAATACAACCTGGATTCCCCGTTAAAAGTGCTGCTGTTAAAACTACTTCCCGGCGACATCATCAGCATAGGGCTGGTTTTTGGTCTATTAGCCTTGTCCCCGGTTTGCGGCCTACTACTGAGCGCCTCGGCGATCGGCTATTTAAGCCTGATTGCCGTATTCCTGACGCCGGCCTTGAAAATCGCCGTGCAAAACATCGGCCTTGGCGACGGACTGGTCATTAGCCTCATTGTCGTCGCCTGCGCCAGCCGCAAGCCACAGGTGATTGGAGCCTGTTTTTTCTTGATCGGCTTGTGGCATCCGCAACAATCCTTTTTTATCGGCCTATCCTATATAGCGGCGCAATACTGTCTCTTGCATCGATGGTCCCGACACGAGTATCTTGCCGTCCTCGGCAGTTTAGGCCTGGCCGCCGTTGTGTTTTTTTTATACAAACTGTTACTCGGTTTCGACTATCACGACCGGCTGGATTATCTGCGCACGCATCTGCCTCAATTCATTCAACGCAACTTGCTTTACGCACCGGTGGCTTTCGCGCCTTTCTGCGGCTGGCTGCTGTTAGCGCCGATCACTATCCGCGGCCGCGGCCTATTGATGCTCGCTTGGTTACTGATTTTAGCCGCCGCCGCCCTAGCGACCACCGACGTCACCCGCGTATTCACCCTGATTAGCCTGCCCATTGTGTTGATCGGCGCGCAAAACCGACGCAACCCAGCCCCCAGCGCCATGAAAGTACTCATACTCTGTGTTTTGGTGCAATTGATTCCTGCCTACTCTTGGTCGGGGCTAGACTATTTTATGTGGCCGGAATTGTATAAGGATTTATGCAAATGGAAACATTGGTGTTGGCCGGCGTCCGCTTGAATGAAAAACCCTGACGCGCAAAAAGTTTACGGCTCACACACACGGCACAAACAATAGGTCAACCATGAAAAAAGCGCTAGCCATCATCACCTACGCCAGGCCGCATTATCTGGAACTGGTTTTGCCATCCATCCTAAATCAACGCATACTTGGCCTATCGATAGACCGATTTTTTGACCTCTATCTTTTTCAAGACGGCCTGGCGGCGGGCGAAAGCGAAACGATACAAAAAAGCCACGCGGAGGCCGCCTATCTACGCAAGCGCTATTACCCGGCGATAACCCAGATCGTGCAATCGGCAAACCTGGGTATCGCCATGCACTACGACGCTATCGAACGTTACCTGTTTCAACAAAAACAATACGATTACGCCGTCTTTTGCGAAGATGACCTCATATTCGCTCCCGGATATTTGCAAACCATTCATTTACTCGCCGATAAATTCGCCGACGACCCTCGGATAGGCATGATTTCGGCCCATCACCGGGCTCCAAAGCCGACGCCGGCTGACTCCTTAGCCGGCAGCAATGATTACAGGCCTATGAGCCACGGTAATGGCTACGGATTGTCAAGACGGTTTTGGGAAAAGCGCCAACCATTGGTGGATTGCTACCTGAACGTGATACGCGGCGTTCCCTACTCCGAGCGGCCGCACGAATTAGTCTACGCTTGGCTAAACTTGCTTGGCTTTCAGCCTAAGTCTTCCAGCCAAGACTATATCAAACAATGCGCAACCGTCGCCTTGGGGGCTTGCCGAATTTCCAGCTACGCTAATTACGGCCTTCCCCTAGGCCATGGCGACACGGTAATTTGCCGGCAACCCATGGACGCCGCCACCGAATTGAGCGAAGCCAGCCGGCAAGGAATCTACCAATATCAACTTAATGAATGCGTCATCGATCCTGATGCATGTGATTACTCGAATCCGGAATTTTCGGCTATTTGGCAGGAAAAACTCGCGACCGGCGATTTTAATCCGGAAAATCTGACCCCGCCGAACAGTCAAAAATCCGACGCCCCCAATACAACCGGAAAAATCTGGTCAAAATCGGACATACTCGAAACCCCGCACATGGAACCGGAGGGCGTTGAGCTATTGGCCCGGCATGCGCAATTCGCCAAAGTATTTCTGGAATTCGGCGCTGGCGGAAGCTCGGTGCTAATGGCCCGGCTGGGGGTTCCGGAAATTCATTCCGTGGATTCCGACCAGGGTTTCTTGTCGGCCGTTAAAGACAAAATCGACGAATTGTTTCCGGATTCGGTTATCAATTGTTATTACGTCAATATCGGGGAAACCAAGGAATGGGGTAATCCGGTCGACAAAAGCTCCGCCAATTTATGGCCTAAATATTGCGTAGCGCCCTGGGAGGCATTGATCAGTCAAAACCTGACGCCGGATTTAGTATTAATAGACGGCCGCTTCCGGGTTTCCTGTTTTCTAGTCAGCCTGATTTTCGCTAAGCCGGGAACCATCATTTTGTTTGACGACTACCTAGACCGTCCTTATTATCATCTCGTGGAAAAATACATCACTCCTTTGTCCATCGTCGGACGCATGGCGGAATTCCGGGTTGAAAATGCCGCGGCGCTCAACGAGATAATCATTGATCTTTTAACCGTAGCCACCGATCACCGTTAATACGCGGGGAGCCGTCCACCATGTTAAATAAAGAATGCCTAGAAACTTATACCCCTGTATTAACCTTGATTGCGCGGCAACTGGAAACTCATCCCGAATGGTCTTTAGAAATGTTGGAAGCCGCCAACCGCCAATTGCAGGCGGCTAAATACCGCGAATTGCGCGACCGGGCGAAAAGCGACGCCGAAGCGGTAAGCCATGCGCAACAAGTGGTAAGCTACCGCGCCCACGATCCGGAAGAATTTTTCAACCTCGCCCTGTTGCAGGCTAAACAGGAAAATTTAAACGAGGCCTTGCAAAGTTTAAATGAAGCCATCCGGCTTGAGCCGGAGAAGACCGAATATTTTCAGTTTAAAGCCATGCTATTGGAAACGAGCAAACGATTTGAAGAAGCTTACCAAGCCATCCATCACGCGCTTACCCTAAATCCCGAGGCCCCGCATCTTTTGAAAGACCAAAATCGCATCGCCGGAGAGTTAATCAACCATCTCAAAAATGAAATCGGGAAATTAACAGGCGATGCGAAATGAATCACGGCCTACCAGCCGTCTCTTTGCACGATTTCGCCTTTTTCGTTGATCGACACCTTCCAATTCGCGCCGCCGGCCTGGATGTAAATTTCGTACTCTTCGCCGACGCCATTGGGATTGGCGACCATTTCGATTCTTTTAATTTGATTGCCGGGATAAGCGTTGTCCAAAGCCTGTTTCACCGCGGTGGACGCTTCGCTGATATCGTCAACCAACAATTCATTACTAAACAAATGCCCATCTTCCCGGAACAGCTCTAGCAAAGGTTGCTCCTCGCCTTCTACTTTGAAGCTCACTTCCAATAGCTTACGCTTAAAATGCACCTCATGGCTGGCTTGCAAATCCTGCGCGCTAGGATGCCGTTTCAGAATATCCGCCCGCACCTTATCCGGCACGGGCGCCGATTCGGCTTGCGCGGCGGACGCGGCCAACCCCATCATCAACGCGAGGCCCAAGGAATTGATAATGTTCCGGGAATTTATTTTTATTTTCCGCATATTGCTCCTTATTTTAATTATATATTTACCTAATGATTTATTTGCCGCATCTCGCCGGCTCGTTGTTGCGCTTTTGTAAGTTGACTGGCGCTCAATTCAGTTTCCAGCTTGTCCATCGCCGCGCGCGCGTTCAGTTCGCCTTGCGCCGCGGCCAAGGAGAACCAAACATAAGCTTGCTCCTGATCCTTGGGCGCGCCCTCGCCCGATTCATAGCATAAACCTAATTCATATTGCGCCAACGGATTGCTTTGTTCGGCGGCCAACCGCAGCCAATGCACCGCGGTTTCCGGCTGTTTATCCACCCCTAGGCCATGCAAATGCATTAAGCCCAAGTACGCTTGCGCGTTGTGGTGGCCTTTTTCCGCCGCCAATTGCAACCAATGCGCCGCTTGCCGGTAGTTGCGGGGGGCGCCGTAACCTTCCAGATACATCACGCCCAAGGTATAGCGCGCCTCGGCGTCGCCGTGTTCCGCGGATTTCAAAAACCATTTACCCGCTTCCAGCGCATTGGGCGGAAAACCTTCGCCGCGAGAGTACATGAGACCCAGATTGTATTCGGCCAGCGGTTCGCCTTGCGCCGCCGCCGCCTTGAACCATTTCTCGGCGGCTTCATAATTACTGGCGACGCCATCGCCGGTGACGTATTTTACCCCTAAATCGGTTTGCGCCTTGGCGTCGCCCTGCTCCGCGCGCTGGGTCAAGTCCTGCAAATTGTCGGCGCGCGCCGGCGGGCCGTAAAGCAAGAAAAAACTCATGACTAAAATGAATCGGATATTACGCATAATCACCGCCTTTATTTGTTATTCCCGGCCAAAACGCCGATAACCGCCGCCGCGGAATTCTTGTCCTCTAGACTCCGGCCCCCTGGATTCCGGGCCCCTGGATTCAGGTCCTCTAAACTCTTGTCCCCTGAATTCCTGCCCTCCGGATTCCTGCCCTCTAAACTCTTGTCCCCTGAATTCTTGCCCTCTAAACTCTTGTCCCCTGAATTCTTGCCCTCTAAACTCTTGCTCTCTGAATTCCTGCCCTCTGGATTCCGGCTCTCTAAATTCTTGTCCTCTAAACTCTTGCCCTCTGAATGCCTGCCCGCTAAATGGGTAAGGTCTCCCCCACCCGCCGCCCGGAATCGGGACAGGAACGGGCTCAATCAAGGTACTGGGGACCGAATCATAGTATGAGTAAGGCGCCGCCGTCTCGGGAATCGGGTACGGCGCGGACGGTTGCGGGCCATAATATGGCCCGGCATGCCGGTATACCGGCATCGGCGCGCAGCCGGCCAACGCCAACAAGGCAGCGGCGGTTAGTTGTTTTTTCGGCATGCGTTTCATGCTATCGCGCAAGTAGTTGAACAAAATCTTTGAACATGGTTACCGTTTTGCCTGCCAGCCTGACGACAGACAGGCTAATTAGCGGCAAAATGGGTTAGAGTTTCAAACACCGCAATAGTTCTCTCCGGCACCCAATAATCCGGTTCGGGGTAAGCCGCCGCTTCACCGCCGCCAATATCCAACGGCGACGGCAACGCGGTATTGATGGCCAACGTCCAGCCGCGGCCCGGCAATACCGGCAGATGCGCCCGATACGGCGCCTCGGACATGTTCAACACCACAAACAAATGCGGTTCGTGTTCGGCCTCCGCCGCCAGCGTATACGCCAGCACGCGCAACTCAGGGTCATGCCAATCGGGAGCCTGGCCGGGTTCCGCGCCGTGCCAAACGATATCCGGCAGGCTGTGGCCGGCGCGCGGCCGCCCGGTCAAAAACATGCGGCGCATCAAGCAAGCATGGCGTTTGCGGAATAAAATCATTTCCCTGACAAAACGCACGATATCGGCGTTTTCCAAGGATTGCTCCCAATTCAACCAACTTAGCTCATTGTCCTGGCAATAACCGTTATTATTGCCGTGCTGACTATGCAAAAACTCGTTACCGGCCAACAGCATGGGCACCCCGTGGCTTAGCAGCAAAATCGCATACGCGTTTTTCACCTGCCGGCGGCGTAGCGCCAGCACCGCCGGATCATCCGTAGGCCCTTCCGCCCCGTAATTGTAACTTAAATTATGCCCGCAGCCGTCCCGGTTATTCTCGCCGTTGGCCAAGTTATGCTTTTCGTTGTAACTAAACAAATCGTACAAAGTAAAGCCGTCATGGCAGACAATGAAATTAATTCCGCTGATCGGCAGACGGTTCAAATGCCCGTACAAATCCTCACTGCCGCAAATTCGAGTCGCCACTTCGCCTATAATGCCTTTGTCGCCGCGCAGAAAGCCGCGGATGGCGTCGCGATACATGCCGTTCCACTCCGCCCAACGATAACCGGGAAAATTTCCAACCTGGTACAAACCGGTGGCATCCCAGGCCTCGGCGATCAGCTTAGCCTTGGTCAATTGTTCAGACAGCTCTATACCCCACACCAAGGGCGGGTCCTGCAACACCTCGCCGTCCTCGCCGCGCGCCAAGGCGCTGGCCAAATCGAAACGGAAACCGTCCACGTGCATTTCCCTGACCCAATATTCCAGACAGCTGATAATAAAATTGGTCACCAAGGGATGGTTGGCGTTCACCGTGTTGCCGCAACCGGTAAAATCCAGAAAAGCTTGCTTGTCATGTTTTTGGGTGATGTAAAAGCTGTTGCCGGTAATCCCCTTAAAGTTGATGACCGGCCCGTCCACGCCCGCTTCGGAAGTATGATTAAACACCACGTCCAAAATCACCCCTATGCCGGCCTTGTGCAAGGCCTTGACCATGTCGCGGAATTCTCGGATGTGCGTGGCCTGCTCTGGCGAAACGCAATAGCCGGGATGCGGACTAAAAAAACTATGCGTGCTATAGCCCCAATAATTATGCAAACCTAGATTTGAGGTATACACCGGCACGTCTTGCTCGTCAAACGCCATCACCGGCAGCAATTCGACGTGGGTAATGCCAAGGTATTGCAAATAAGGAATTTTTTCGATCAAACCGGCAAAAGTGCCGGGATGGCGCACCTTGGCCGAGGAATGGCGGGTGAAACCGCCCACGTGCAACTCATAGATAATGACTTTCTCGCTACGGATGGCCAGCGGCTTATCGCCTTCCCAATCGTAGTCGCTTTCATCTATGACCGCCGCGCGCATGGCTTGCTGGCTATTGTCTCCCGGCACGCACGCGGCGGCGCGGCTCCACAATTTATCGCTGACGGCGCGAGCCCATGGATCCAGCAATAATTTTTGGCGGTCGAAACGCAAACCAAGATCATGCGGCAGATAAGGGCCGTCAATACGCCATGCGTACCAAACGCCGACCGGCAAACCCTCCACAAACACATGCCAGGAAAAAAAAGTATGGTTTTTATCCCTTTGCAATTCAATGACTTGAAATGGAGTATGACACTCGGCGGTAGCGTATAGCAATAATTCGACCGCCGTGGCGTAGCGGCTGGATATGGAAAAATTAACGCCTTTTTCCGTAACCTTGACACCGTGCGGAAACGCCCTTCCTGTTCTGGTATGGTATATATTTTGCATCTTATTGCGTTTTCCCCCTGAATGGCGGCCTCGCAGCGGCGTAAAAAGCCCTTGTTAGGCCTTAATTATCTCTATATTGTATGCAGCGGGTATGATAACATCAAACTATCAAGGCATTATATTTGCCTGTTTACCTGCGCCGCCGCGCGGATTGATAGTCATGCGCCCCCGCGCGGAATTAATCGACATGCGCCCCCGCGCAACATTACTAGACATGCGCCCCCGCGCAAATTAACCAGGTTTACCGCGACCGATAATGAATTTAACCACGACAGGCGAAATCAACCCCGAACTTTCCGCCCGGGATTTGCAAAAAATTCAAACGGCGATCAAACAACAGCATTACCCGACACACCGTAGCCCTATCCCCGGCAACGCCGCGCCGCCCTTAAGCGCGGCGCAGCTGATCGACATAGCCCGCTTGCTTCGCCGCGATTTCGCGCCGGCGCAATCGGCGGGTCAGCCGTATTTCGTGATTTTGCCGCTTGCTCCGCGTCTGCTGCACGCTTTTTGGCGGCTTCCGACCGAAGCCGCGGCAAACCCGTCCGGGTCAATAAATACAACTGGCGGCCCTGGAACGGAATCTTTGCAAGTCTCGGAACGCGCTCAAACCGAAGAGCTCGCTTTAGGAGCGGAATTTGCTCACATTGAGCAAATACCACAAATTTTGTATGATAATCCTATTCCGCAACCTGATCAGATTGCGCGAAACGCCCACGCGCCTGACGCCGCTGAAACGCATCAGGCGCAGGATACACGCCATTGGGATAAATCGCAAAACGTGCGCGCCGTTTCCCATTTGACCTTAAGAATTTACCCGCAAACCGAGGCGACAGCCCCCAAGCCCGGCGATAGTGCATCGGCCGGCCCCGTGTTTATGAATCTGACCGTGGACGCGGAACAGCGGCACGCGCGCATAGAACTGCCCGAGACGTTCGCCGACGCCGAGCAAATCGGCGCCAGCCTGGGTTGGTGCAACGGAGAGGAATTTCTCCCGCTGCTCCAGGCAGGGCCGGCCCCCGCACCGCGCCGGCCGGCGGTTACCTTGCTGCCGTTGGCGCTGTCAAAGTATATAATGCCCATGCATGGCGCCTCCCCCGCCTCGTCTACTCTTGCCCACGCCTAAATAATCCCGCGAATTAATGAATAACGGTTATCTTTGTATTGTGTTGCATGCCCACCTTCCCTATGTGCATCATCCTGAATATGCGTATTTTCATGAAGAAAATTGGCTATTCCAGGCCATTACCGAATGCTATGTGCCATTAATAATAATGTTAGACCGGTTGCAAGCCGACGGCGTGGATTTCCGCCTTAGCATGTCGCTTTCCCCGACCTTAATTAGTCAATGGCGTAACCCATTATTACAACAGCGTTACATCGAGCGCTTGCAGCAGCAGGCGCAACTGGCCGAAAACCAGCGCACCCGCGCCGCCAAACCCGAACTGCGCGAACTGGCCGACTGGCACTATGCCGCTTTCCGCCGCGCCTTGTATTACTACCGCGATTATTATTTGACCGATTTGCTCGGCGCTTTAGTCAGACATCAACGCAGCGGCAAGCTGGAATTGTTCACCACGGCCGCCACCCATGCTTATTTACCCCTGTTGAACCGGCATCCCAATGCGGTGCGCATGCAACTCCGCGCCGGACTGGATTATTTTACCGACGCCACCGGCATCGCGCCGCGCGGCTTTTGGTTGCCGGAATGCGGATATTACCCCGGATTGGAAGAACTCACCCGCGAATACGGCATCGATTATTTTTTCCTGGAAAGCCACGCCTTGCTGGACACCGTCCCCACGCCGGCCGCCGGGGTTTACCGACCGATCATTTGCCCCAACGGCACCGCCGCCTTCGCCCGCGATCCGGCTTCATCCCGCCAGGTGTGGAGCGCCAACGAAGGCTATCCCGGCCATCCGGCGTACCGCGAATACCATTGCGACATCGGTTATAGCTTGCCGCCGGAACGCCTGCTGCCGCTGCCGGCCGACGCCGCCGGCGCGCCTACCGGCATTAAATATTACCGGGTCGGAGAAAAAAACGGCCCCAAGCAATACTATGCGCCGGAAGCCGCGTGGCGGCAAGCGCGCGAGCATGCCGCCCATTTCATGGAGCAACGCTGCAACCAAGTCCGCGACCTGAGCGGCGCGCTCGGCGTCGCACCGATCATCGTCGCCCCTTACGACGCGGAATTGTTCGGTCACTGGTGGTTTGAAGGCCCGGTATGGCTGGAGCAGGTATTGCGCCTGGCCGCCGAAAGCCCGGACCTGCGCTGCGCGCACGCCGGAGAATATCTGGCGCTAAACCGCGAGTTGCCGCGCGCCCAACCTTGCGCCAGCAGCTGGGGCGAGCAAGGCTATTCCGAATTTTGGCTGAACGAAAGCAACGCTTGGATTTATCCCTTGCTCTACAAAGCGCAAACCGAATGGGAAAGCCTGCTGGCCGATTTGCGCCTCATGCGTCTTGCGCCATTGCAAGAACGCGCCTTGAATCAGGCCTTGCGCTCGCTGTTGCTGGCCCAAGCCTCGGATTGGCCGTTCATCCTAAAAACCGGCGGCCACGCTCAGTACGCGCGTGAACGCATTTATGATTATCTGTCGCGTTTCAACTATTTGCTGGATACCTTGCGCAAAAACCAGCTGGACGAATATTATTTGGCCGGTCTGGAGATTATGGACGATATCTTTCCAAATTTAGATTTTAGACGTTATCCGCCGCCGCCAGAGCAAAATTCCGCATAAAACGGCCATGCCGGCGAAAGCCGGCGCATCGCCGAACCGCGCGTAAGGCGTGACGCCGCTCATGGGCGTCACCCAGGCGGTCAGCGCCGCCGTTTGAAACGGCGGCGCTTGCTCCCGCACCCGCCCGTCGGGACCTACCACCGCCGTCACCGCCGTATTCGTGGCGCGTAATAGATAACGCCCGGTCTCCAAGGCGCGCATTTGCGCCATTTGCAAATGTTGAAACGGCTGCGCCGACTCGCCGAACCAGGCGTCGTTGGTGACGTTGACCAAAAACGCCGCCTCCGCGCTTTGCACGGCCACTTCCGCGCCGAAGGCGTCTTCATAGCAAATCGTGGTCACAAACGGATAACCGGCCGCCTGCAACAGCGGTTGCCGCTTGTCGCCGGCGCTGAACTCGCCCAACGGAATATTCAGCCAACCCAACACCCACCCCGACAGCGGCTGCAAGGGCAAATACTCACCGAACGGCAATAAATGATGTTTGTGGTAAAGCGCAATCTCCGCGCCCAAGGTCAGCACGCTATTATAATAATCCTTGTCCTCGCCCTCGAACGGCAGGCTGACCACCAGGTCCACGCCGTGCCGCTCCGCATCCGCCGCCAACGGCTTCAAATAAAAATCCTTTACTTGCGAAAAAAAAGCCGGTATCGCCGTTTCCGGCCAAATAATCAGCCGCGCATCCCAATGCCGGTCGGTTAAATCCCGGTACAATTTCAAAGTTTTTAACTTTTCCTCGGACCGCCATTTTAAATCCTGGCTGATATTGCCTTGCAACAGCACCGCCTCGAATGGCGGCCCCGCCGCCTGACTCCAGCTGATTTGCCGCAATCCCGCGCCGCCGCCCCAGACTAAGGCCAGCAACCAAACGTAAGGCCACGGCAAACGGCGCCAGCCGAGTTCAACCAATAAAAAAGCCGACGCGGCCAATAAAAACCCGATGCCATAAACCCCTAGCACCGGCGCGTAACCGGCCAACGGCGTGTCGATCTGGCTATAGCCGATTTGCAACCACGGAAAACCGTTCAACAAAAAATCGCCGCGAAAATACTCCACCGCCTCCCACGCCGCCGCCGCCGCGCACACCCGCGCCAAGCCGCCAGTGCGGCGAGCGATCCAAGCCGCCGCCGCCGCCGCCAGCCACGGAAACAAAGCCCAAAACATCACGAAAAAAACCGTCAGCGCTATCGACCCGGCCGCATCCCCGCCGCCGTAATCGTGGATGCTGATATATACCCACCAAACGCCGCAACCGAAAACGCCTAAGCCGAAAACATAGCTCGCCAGCCGCGGGCGGGCGGCGCGCGTCCAGACGGCGTATAAAAACATCAACGGCGGCAGCGCCAGCCAGGACCAGCCATAGGGCGCGAAAGACACATTCTGCACCGCGCCCATAGTCAAGGCCAAGGCCAGGATGAGCCAGCGCGAGGCGAAAACATTCATGACGGCGGCGGACTCCAAAGGCTGCGCTAAAATAAACGCCAAACCGGCGGCAAGCCCGGCGGCAACTCCGCCAGACGCCCCAATTCCTGCCAGGGTTGTTCCGGGGTGTGAAAATCCGAACCCAGCGAGGCGTAGAGACCGTGTTTTTGCGCCAACTGCGCGCTAACGCGGATTTCTTCGTCGCTGGCGCGGCCGGTGACCACCTCCACGCCTTGGCCGCCAGCCAGCTTGAAGGCGTCCAGCATGCCATGCAGCCATTTCAGGCTCAAGCGGTAACGCAAGGGATGCGCCAATACCGCTACCCCGCCGGAACCGACTATCCAAGCGGTCGCCTCGGACAATCCGGCCCAGCAGGTCGGCGCGTAACCCGGTTTACCCTTGCTCAAATAACGGTCAAAAGCTTCTTGCTGAGTAGAGACGTAATGCCCGGCCACCAAAAAATCGGCGAAATGCGAGCGGGTGATTTCACCGCCGGCGGATGCTTGCATCACAGCTTGATAAGCGCCGAAAATTTTTCTTTTTTCCAGCTTGTCGGAAATGGTTTTCGCCCGTTCCGCGCGCAAACGCTGCTGCTCGTCCAAACCGCGCCGCAAGGGCGCATGCTCCGGGTCAATGTTTAAACCCACCACGTGCACGCACTCGTTCATATACATGGCCGACAATTCAATGCCGTTGATCAAGCGCATCCCGCACGCGCTTGCCGCGCGGGACGCCTCCTCCAGCCCCGCCACCGAATCATGGTCGGTCAATGCCAACACCGTAACGCCCTGCCGGCTGGCGCGCTCAACCACCGCCGCCGGCGGCAAAGAGCCGTCGGACGCGGTGGAATGACAATGCAAATCGTATCGTTCCGCCACTACTGGTAATCCCCGTATAATTTAGCGTATAGACCGTTTTGTTGCAGTAAGGTTGCATGCTGGCCGTGCTCGCAAATCTTGCCTTGCTCAAACACGTAGACATGGTCCGCTTGCTTTACCGCGCTAAGCCGGTGAGCAATGATGATGGTGGTCTTGCCGTCTAAAAACTGGTGCAAGGCCTGATGCAAGCGAAACTCGGTTTCGCTGTCCAGGGCCGAGGTGGCTTCGTCCAAAATTATCACCGATGGATTGCTGACGATCATGCGCGCGATGGCCAAGCGCTGCCGTTGGCCGCCGGACAAGCGCATGCCGTTGCGGCCGACCAAGGTGTCCAAGCCCCGCTCCAGTTCATGCACCGCGGGAGCCAATTGCGCCAGTTCCAGCGCATACCATAATTGCCGATCCGGAATCTCCCGCCCCAAGGTCAGATTGGCGCGGATGCTGTCGTTTAAAATCGCCGGATGCTGCAACACCGTGGCCACATGCTCGCGCACCACGTCCAAGCCGATTTGCTGAATCGGCGCGCCGTCGAAATACACCGCGCCGCTCTGCGGCGTGTACAAACCGATCAACACCTGAGCCAAAGTGGACTTGCCGCCGCCGCTGGCCCCGACCAAGGCGATCTTCTCCCCGGCGCTGATTTTTAGATTAATGCCGTTCAACACCGGCTCGTCCTTGTAAGCAAAATGCAAATTCTCCACCGTCACATCCACGGTTTTATTATGCAAGAACGGATTGTAGCGATGCGGGTAATGCGGCTCCCGCTTCAGGGTCAACAATTGGTTAACCCGCGTCAGGGCGGCCTTGGCCGCGTAATAAGCCTGCTGGATGTTCAAAATTTCCTGCACCGGCGTCATCATGAACCATAAATAGCCGAACACCGCCAGCATTTGCCCTATGCTTAAATCGGAATACAACACCATCAGCATCGAGCAGCCGCGAAACATGTCTATGCCGCTGAGAAAGGTCAAAAAACTCAAGCGCGCGGCGGCGTCGCTCTTCCAGGCGTAAGCGGCGGAATGGGTTTGCACTTGGCGCGCGCTGCCGGCCAATCGCTCGCAATAATGCTTCTCCCGGTTGCTGGCGCGGATTTGATGAATAGCCTCCAGGGTTTCGCTCAAGGTTTGCTGAAACTCGGCGTAAGCCAGATTTTCCTTGGCTTTCAAGTTCTTGATGCGGGAGCCTATCAATTTGCTTAAATAAATCACCAACGGATTCAGCAAAATAATAAATAGGCCCAAACGCCAATTCATCCACACCAAAATTACCGCCGTGCCGAAAATGCTGAGGCAAGCCACCAATAATTTATTGATCGTGGAACCGATGAAATTGTCCAGGGTATCCATATCGGTGACCAAATGCGCGGTCACCACCCCGTTGCCCAGGCTCTCGTATTCCGCCATTGAAATATGTTGCAAATGCTCGATTAAACGCTGCCGCACGTGAAAAATCACATCCTTGGAGATGATCGAGAACTGCCGGGTTTGCGCCACGTTCAAGCCCAACGCCAGCAAACGCAGCAACATGCTGACCGCCAAAATAATGCCGATATAGACTTCCGGCTGCCGCCCTGCCTCCGGCAAAACCAAATTCAAGGCCTCCAGCGTGCGGCCGGGATGATGCAGCAAAACCTCATCCACCAGCAGCGGCATCAACAACGGCGCCGGCACGCTGAGCATGGTGGCCAACACCGCCATCACATGACCGGAAACCAAGCGCCCCTTATGCCGCAAGGCGATGGAAAAAACATAAGACCAGGTAAAATACGGCTGGACGGGAGAGTATGGTTTCAAAGGATTAAATCGCACTCTGACTGAACGAAAGCGCATTATATTTCAACTAAGCGCATTATAATGGTATTGCTCGGCACAATGAGGCCGACGTCGGATTTTAATTCCAGAGGAACGACATGCGCCTAAAGCTTGCGCTACTAATCCCCGGCATTTTATTTGCCTGCGTAACCAGGGCGGCCGCGCCTGACCCGGCCTTGCTCGCCGCGCGGCAAAACTTTTTATTGGCCGAACAATACGCGGAACAAAACCGCGACGCCGAATTCGCCCAAGCCGCGGCCGGGCTTAAGGATTACCCGCTCTACCCGTATCTGCAATACCAGTGGCTAAAAAAACACCTGGATGACACGGCGGGAGTGCAAACCTTTTTACAAGACTACCCCAACAGCCGTTACAGTCAATTGCTCAGGCAAAAATGGCTGGCTGATCTAGCCAAGCGCGAGCAATGGCTGGATTTCTTACGCTACTACCGCTCCAGCCGCGATCAAGACCTGCAATGCTACGCCGCCTTGGCGCAATACCGCGCCGGACTCATCGAAACCGCGCTGCAAAACGCCCTGCAATTCTGGCTATCGGGCAAAACCCTGCCGCCGGAATGCGACCCGCTGCTCACGCTATTGCAGCAAAGCTCCGGCTTTTCTCCGGAATGGGTCTGGAAACGCTTTCAAACCGCCTTGCAAATCAACAACCCGCAACTGGCGAAAACCCTGACGCCGCTGTTGCCGGAAGCGCGGCAAAGCGAAGCCGCCCTGTGGCTGAAACTGCACCAACAACCGGAAACGCTTAAAGAAGCGGCCCCCTGGAAACAAGAATACCCCCAAGCCGCTGCTTTGTTTCAACACGCGCTGAAACGCTGGCTGCAAACCGACATCAACGCCGCGCTGGCCGAATGGGAACAAGAAAAATCCAATTTTAGTCTCGGCCCCGGCGAAATTGCCGACATGGAAAAGCAATTGGCCTTACAGCTGGCGTTTAAACACGACAGCCGCGCCGTGCAGCGCCTAAGCCAACTCAGCAACCCCGACGAAACCAGCCGCGAATGGCGGGTGCGCGCCGCACTCTTGCAAACCGACTGGAAGCAAACCGACGCCGCGCTGGCCGCCTTGACAGCGGAACAACAACAACAAGATAAATGGCGTTACTGGCGCGCCAAAACCGACGCCGCCCTCAACGGCGCGGAAGCCGCCGCGCCGCAATTTCAAACCCTAGCCCGCAACCGCGGCTACTACGGCCTATTAGCCGGCGCACTGCTAAACCAAACCCTGCCCCTCAACCACCGCCCGCTGCAAATAGCCGACGCCGACCTGGCCCGGCTGGCCGAAATGCAGGAATTCAAGGTAGCGGCAGAGTTGCTGGCCATAGGCCGGCCGGCGGAAGCCAGGCTGCAATGGTGGTTTGCGGTCAATCCGCTAAAACAGCAAGAACTCACCGTGGCCGCCAAACTGGCCGATCAATTACACTGCCCGTCGCTGGCCATACTCACCCTAGCCCGCGCCAACGAATGGGACGACGTCAACCTGCGCTTTCCGATACTCTACCAAGACCCGGTCACCGAAGCCGCCGCTAGCGGCGCTATCGACCCGGCGCTGATTTTTGGGCTAATTCGGCAGGAAAGCGCGTTTGACGAACTGGCCGAATCCCCGGCCGGCGCCCGCGGCCTCATGCAACTGATGCCGCAAACCGCCCAGCAAATCGCCGCCGAACGCAAGGAAGCCTGGCGCGGCGGCGACAGCCTATTCGACCCGCTGCTGAACATTCGCTACGGCGCATACTATTACCGCACGCTGTACCAGCAATTCAACCGCCACCCCGCGCTGGCCGCCGCCGCCTACAACGCCGGCCCGGCGCGCGTCAAACGCTGGCGCGCCGAAACCGGCCCGCAACCGGCAGACATCTGGCTGGAAAACATCCCGTTCAAGGAAACCCGCAACTACGTCACCTCGGTATTGCTCTATACCGTCATCTACCAGCAACGCCTGCAACGCGACACCCTGAACCCGCGGGACCTGCTAAAGCCGGTGACGCCGGACTAACAAACAGCGATTGCCTTATACCTGTGAATACCGTATAATGGTCAATTCCATTACGGCGCAAATCAAGCGCCGTGGTCAATTACGGAGAGATGGCCGAGCGGTCGAAGGCGCACGCCTGGAAAGTGTGTATACGGCAACGTATCAAGGGTTCGAATCCCTTTCTCTCCGCCATTTTAGCTTTCAACGAAGGCTAACCAAGTACAAAAATCCTTAAATTTCAAGCCTTGAAGCAAATTTGTTGTGCAATAAAGCACAACGAAAACCATTGAAATTCACTATCAACTAGGGGTAACATTAGGGGTAACCAAGCCTAGCCAGATAGGAGTTACCCCAATGCTGTCCGATACCGCTTGCCATGAAGGCGCTGACTTTCCAAAGCAAAAAACCAATTGCTACCAACACTAACAGCAGCACAAAAAGGCTGGTGTTAAGCTGATCGAGAATTTTAGTAAGAATTGGATCCATGTCTCATCTGATTTTTTGGTCAACCGTTAGAAAAGCACCCGAAGATGATGTAGTGAAGACGCAAAGTTATCCGCATTACCAACAAGTGTACCAAAAATCGAATGCAGAAAAATCCGCCAACCAAAATTTAATGGTAACGACCACCGCTTGCTGAAACCGGAACAACCAGCAAACAATCCCTGTTACCAGAACAGCAAAAGAAAACGCCGGCATTACGCCGGCGTAAATCAATTTCGTAAACTAGATAACGTAAACTAGCGTGACGCTCACGCTAGTTACGCTTCCTTTTATTAGGGCGAATATCCTTTGCAATAGGCTGCGATTCAATCTAGTCCCGCTAAAATTGGCTGTACGGCTGAGACCTTGCGGCGCTGGTTACGAGAAACAGAAAAAACCAGTGTGGCGCTATCAACCCTCCGCACAAACCCGCTGGTAGTTATTAAACCTGACAACTAAAAAACAGGGCTTTTATATTAAAAAATGCTGTTTATAAACGCCGCTTAAAAATGCCGCAAGACAAATAGAAGCTAAAATGAGGAAATGTGACAAAATCATTGCATAACTCTCGAAAATGACACAGTGAGTGTGCTTATTTTAAAAGCCTAGCAGGATAGATTATTGTAGCCTTATAAATTATGGGTTAATATAAAGCGCTCGCCAGAGGCGCGGCGACGCACTAAAATTATATTACATAACCACTTGATAAATAGAGCAATACGAGCGCATCGCCAACCGCTAATCGCTATCAAAACCTTCCTTGCCGAAAAAGTATTTCCACTTACGGTAACACCACTTGCCAATATTCCAAAAACCAATTAAAAAAACAAGATATTCTAACATGTGTTGTGCGTCTGTCATAAATTCTCCGGTTTACTTGTTGGGCAAATCAGGCTTATGCCGCCAAAATAGTATCATAGTTCCCGCTTTAATCAAATTTTCGGGTATCAACGCCCCCCCAAAATCCTGTTCACCCCGCCGGTAAACAACATCACATCATCCGGAAAATACTGCCTCCCCAAAACCGCCATGTCAGTCTTAACCGGCAAGCTATAACAACGCACATCGTCCTCGGCTGTTTCAATCTGCCGTTCAATGCTCTCCAGCAAACGCAGCAAGCGCGGCCGTTTCATGACCACGGTAAAAACCGAATACTGCACCGGCAAGCCTTGTTTCTTTAAAATGCGATGCACCTTGCCCAAACGCCGCGGATGGGCGATATCATAGGCGATCAAATATAATCCCGGTTTGTTGTCCGCCATCAGCTTACCGATAGCAAAAACTGCTGCAATTTATTGATAGTTCCTCGGAACAGCAAATAACAGCGGTCAGCCTGCTGATGAAACACTTGCCCCATGGCCTGCATGGGCGTCATATCGGCGTTAAATTGGTCATCCAACAAAGCCGGATAAAAATCCCACAGCAACAACCGACTCAAAAATACAGCCAAATCTGGGCCGCTAGCCGCCAAGCCCTCATCATCGCCGGCAAAACCCGCTTCGGGCAACCAAACCAGCAATTCTGCGTGCAAAATGTTTTCCAACATATTCGCCCGCTGCCGCCCCTCACTCTGCAAACTGACAAAGACTTGCCGGCGCAACGACGCCACCGGAATTTCACGCCAATCAGGCAAACCGATACGCCGCGCGAAACTACGCGCTGCTAGCTTTTCCATCGACAGCGTCCAATTCTCATACAAAGCAGGACCGTCTGAACGGGCCAGCAAATCAGCAAAACGTTGCGTCAAAAATTGCCGCTCACCGGCCTTGCCCAACCACCTGGCGCGGAGTTCGCCGTTTTTCTCTAAAAACAAAACCGAAATACCTGCATCGGCGCACGCCAAAAGCGCAGACATGGACCACTCCACCACCCCCTTGCAAACTACCCTGGAAACCCTGGACACCGGAAACAACTGATCAGCCTTATCCGCGACCGAAACCCGCAGAGCCGGTTCATCCCACACCACCCGGCAACCGATTGAACCATCAATATACAACGGACGCATTAACGAGCCTCGTAAACCAACTGATACCGCTGGCTCAAGGCATGCCCATAACGCCGCAGCAACCGGCGCGCGGAAGGCGCGTGCGACTCATAAAATGCGTAAAACCGCTGCCTGCCGGTTTTATTCAGCAAACAGCGTCCGTTATCGTCACTAAAATGCTCCGGGCGCAACTCACGCTCCCGAAACAAATGCCACACCCAGCCGTCCAACACAGGCCGTAAGGGCTCCATCAAATCGCAAGCCAAGGATTCTCGACCAAAACTAAGATCATGATAAAAACCCAACATGCTGTCCAGCCCGACAATATGGCACGCCCTTACCGCATCATAATGCAACAAGGTATAACCCAGCGACAGACAAGCATTCACCGGGTCCGGCGGCGGGCGTTTGCGGCGACCGTTAAAATTCAACGCCGGTGAAAATAACTTAGTAAACCCGCCAAAATAAGCCGCGGCGGCGGCGCCCTCATAACCGCGCAGACTTTCAAGGCTAATCACAAGCTTATCCTCCCGCAACTGCTCCAAAACACCGGACAAGGACTGAATAGCCCCAGTCAATGGCAGCCGTAAATCAGGCCGTCCCGCCAACGCCCGCCTTAACAAGCCAAGCTGCGAACGCACCTTCACCAACACTAGCCAGCGCGCCAAAGGCGTGCGCAAATCATCGTCTAGGCTGACGCAATATTGACCCATCCGCCTAGCGCTTTCACCATGCGCCCGGCCGGCCAACATCGCCGTCGCCTCGGTATTACGCCCGGACAAAACCAGCAGACCGATATTCCGCTCGCTCAACGCCCCCAACACCCTGCTTTCAAGTTGCACATTACCGCGCAACACCACCCTTTCAATCAAATGCAACGGCACGGAACCCTTACGCTCGCCAGACTCATACAGCGCCAGCGCCTGACCGTCTAACTTAATGCCTAAATTTTTTCTATCCAAATACAAACTGCCCATCAATTACCCCACGTAATAAAACGAACCATCCTGCGGCGGAACAGCCTTACCCAACACCCTAATATGTTTAACGGATGTCAAACGCAGCACAATAAAACGATCTTCCTCCGGGTCTATGATTTGGGCCATTTGTTCCAGTAATTGTGTTTTCTCGGCATCGGTCAAAAAACACTCAAACACCGACTTTTGCCCGCCCGAGGCATAACCGCGCAACACGCGCAGCGCCTTGCGCAACCGCCGATTGCAAGAAATATCATACGCCGCCAGATAAAGTTGCCGTTTAGTCATGGCAAACAGTTTAAACAAAAAGGCTGAATCAAACCGGGTTGACAAGCTTGTGATAAAAAAGCCTGCTTAACCCAACACAACCCGCCCCACTACTGGCAAAGCTTTAGAGGCTCTAAAGCAAACTATTAAGTAACGACTGATATCAGGATTATGCATAATGAGTGAACTTGGTTAACAGTTTGGCCGCATTTTAAAAAACCAAAGTTGGAGTTAGACCTGTATGCAGGAGAAACAGACTGTATAAACATAGGTTTAAGTGACCCCGATCAAGTGCTTTTAATCATGGACGAACGAGCCGGTCGAGCGGTGGCAAATGAAAAAGGTTTGCGTGTCATTGGCACGGTCGCAATTATTGGGATAGCCAAAAGGCAAGGTTTAATACAATCGGCTCACGTCGCTTCTACAGTCTTGTATAACTCGGAATTTCGTATTTCGGCCGCGATCGTCAATTATGTGCTGAAGAGCGTAAATGTGGCCTAAGTGTTATTTCTACTTTTGCTTGAATAGCTACCGAAATAGACTACTAACTTAATTCAAGGAAGTAGCGCTAACAACTATAATGATTACACCTACTCACCCC
>CAIYSZ010000086.1 GCA_903928965.1 uncultured Pseudomonadota bacterium | reverse complement strand
TAACGCTGGAGCCGGTTTTGTTGGGCGAGTTTAAGGAGATTGCCAAGGGTTTAGGCTTGAAGCAGGCGCAGGCGCAACAGTTGACCGATTTGGGTGTGAAGTTGACGCAAGGTGTGTTGGCTGAGCAAGCCAAAGCGTTGGAGACGCAAAAAACCGCGTGGAAGGCTGAGGTGTTGGCGGACGCGGAGATTGGCGGCGATAAGCATGAAGCGGCGATGGCGCAGGCGGCCAGGGCGGTGAAGCAGTTTGTGCCGGATGATTTGAAGGCCTTGTTTGATCAGACTGGGATTGGCAACCATCCGGCGTTGGTGAAAGCGTTTGTGAAGATTGGGGCGCTGCTCAAGGAGGATGGTGTTGTGACCGGCCAGGCGAATTTGACCGGGAGTAAGGACGCCCGGTCTTTGTATCCGAATAGTCCGGGCTTGCGTTAGGGGCTGATTAATGCCGCATGTCCGGGCTGGCGGTCAAGGTGGTGATGGTTTTGTCGAATTCGGTGCGCAAGGTGTCGATACCTTGTTGGTAGGCGGCGGATGATCGGTATTGATGCGCTTGGCCGTCGAGCATTTCCCAGAACATCATGGCCCGCTCCGGATTGGAGTGGGTCATCAATAAAGCCATATTGAGGTTGGTGAGGGTTTGGAGTTTGCCGGAAAGTATCGCGAGTTCGGTTTCTATTGTTTCTGGATTCATGGGTTGTGCCTTCTTCATGTCGGTGCTGCTTGCCGCCTTTCCCCAAAGGCGATGTTCAGCAAGTTGGGTTTGATCCTAGCATAACGTGGATCAGCGGGGCGATGTTGATTTGTTAAGTTTTGTTGCGCTGGCGGATAAGGGTGGTTTTTGCGAGGTTTGGTTTTTAGAGTTTAGAGCAGATGGCTTATTTGGCGGCGGGTGCGGCTTAGGATCAATGCCGCCGCCGGGTTGAGCCATCTTCCCTAAGCCCTCATGTTTTTTGGAGTGATGATGTTATGGCAGCGTTAGCAGCGGGTGCGTTGACCTTGGCCGATTGGGCTAAGCGCATGGCGCCGGATGGGAGTATTGAGACGCGGATTGCGGAGATTTTGTCTCAGCAAAACGAGATTTTGGAAGATGCGGTGTTTATGGAGGGCAATTTGCCGACCGGACACCGGGCGACGATTAGAACCGGGTTGCCGGCGGTGTATTGGCGATCCATTAACCAGGGTGTACCGGGCAGTAAATCTACCACGGCGCAGGTGGATGAGTCGTGCGGGATGCTGGAGGCTTATTCGCGCGTCGATTCCAAGCTGATGGAGTTGAACGGCAATGCGGCGGCGTTCAGGATGTCTGAAGATTCGGCGTTTATGGAGGCGATGAATCAGGAGCAGGCCTGGGCGTTGTTTTATGCGAATCCTAATCCGGCAGTGTCCGGCGGCGATCCGCGCCAGTATTTGGGTTTTAATGGCCGGTATAGCGCGATTGCCGCCGGTACTGGCAATCAGACCAATATTTTGAGCGCCGGCGGTTCGACGGCGAACCAGCAGACCTCTGTGTGGTTGGTGTGTTGGGGTGAGAACAGTGTGTTTTGTCCGTTTCCGAAGGGTTCCAAAGCCGGTTTGAATTACGAGGACGATGGTTTGCTGACCGTGTATGACGGCGCCGGCAACCCGTATAAGGCGTATCAGGCGCATTATGCCTGGGATAACGGTTTGTGCGTGAAGGATTGGCGGTATGTGGTGCGGATTTGCAACCTGGATACTTCGACATTTGCGGCCTTGTCTGGCGGTCAGGCAGTGGGTTCTTCCACCAACTATGCGACGCAGCTGATTCATTTGATGCTGCGGGCGATCGATAGGATTCCGAGCTTTGCGAATGTGCGCCCAGCGTTTTATATGAACCGTTCTGTGTATTCGTTGCTGCGTCGCCAGGCGATGGAGAAGTCTACCTATGCGTTGGCGTTGGAGTCCGGTGCGGATCAGTTTGGCACGGTGCAGCATTGGGCGTCGTTTGAGGGGATTCCGCTTAGAAAAGTGGATGCTATTTCTAATCTTGAGGCGGTGATTTCTTAGGGGGTTTTATGTTTGTTGATAACAATTTGATTTTATCCGGTTCGATTGCGCAGATTACCGGCGCGCCGGGCGGCCCTGGGCAGACCACGGCGACGATTACCGGGCAAACGGTGACCGGGGCCAGTGCGGTGAATTCCACCAGTTCCTTGGATTTGAGCCAGGCGCGGGATATTGGCGAAGGCGCGGATGTGTACGCGCGTTTCCAGATTACCACGACGTTTGCCGGCTTGACGGCGTTGGACATTCAGGTATGCAGTTCGGATGATGCAGCGCAATCCACCAATGTGACGGTGCATAACAGCCTGCAGGCGATTCCGGTGGCGAATTTGACGGCGGGTTCTATGTTTACCTTGCAGCTGTCGCCGTATATTTCGCCGCAAGGGCCGAATACGACTAGCCGCAGTCAGCGCTATTGGTGGTTTAGGTATAACCCGACCGGGACGGGTACGGCAGGGGCGGTGTATGCGGATATTGGCATCGAGATTCAGGATGGCAGGGATTTTTATGCGAGTGGGTTTGCGATTATTTAACGAATAACCAAGAGGGTGCCGCTGG
>CAIYSZ010000085.1 GCA_903928965.1 uncultured Pseudomonadota bacterium | reverse complement strand
TGCGCTGGCGGCGCCGTCGCTAGCCATGGCGGATTTTAGCGGCGATTTCGCTATCGCCAATTGGGTGCTGACGGATAACGCCGGCGGTTCGGTCGACACCAGCAACGCGCCGGCGTCGATTACGATCACCGGCGGCAATAATGGCGTGGCGGGCGATACTTTTTTCACGATTACCGCGTTGACGGCGGAGACTATTACCTTTGATTGGTCTTACGCCACCCAGGATTTATGGGGCGAATCCGGCACGGATGCGTTTGGTTACGTGGTTAACGGCAATGTCACGACCTTGATTAATCCGAATCAGGATTTTACCAATCCGTATCAATCCGGGGTGGCGCAGTTCACTGTCAACGCCGGCGATGTGTTCGGTTTTGATGCAAACACCATTGACGGTTTGTACGGACCTTCGGTAACCACCGTCAGCGGTTTTAGCGCCGCGCCTTTGTCGCAAACCAGCGTTCCGCTGCCCGGCGCCGCGGCCTTGTTCGCGCCCGTCTTGGCGGCTTGGGCAGGTTTGCGCCGTAAAAGAGTAACCATGGCGGGTTGATCCGCCGGTGTCTACATTAATATGCAGATTATCAATACATGGAATTAACTATGAATTTTAGAAAAAATTTACTGTCCGTCGGTTTGGCTGCCGCGGCGCTTGGATTGGCCGCGCATGCGCCGGCGGCGCACGCCGGAAATCTTTCCGGCTCCCGGCCGAATATTTTGTATTTGATCGCCGATGATTTGGGTTATTCCGATTTGAGCGAGTTCGGCGGCGAAATCCGCACCCCGAATATTGATCAGCTGGCGAAAACCGGCCGGATTTTGAGCAATCATCACGTTTCCACCGTGTGCGCGATTACCCGCTCCATGTTGTATACCGGCGTGGATCACCATTTGGTCGGGGAGGGCACCATGGGTGTTCCGAATGACGAGCGTAGGGGCTTGCCGGGTTATGAAGGTTATTTGAATAATCATGCGGTGACCGTGGCTCAGTTGCTGAACAATAACGGATATCACACTTATATCGCCGGTAAATGGCATTTGGGTTCGTTGATTAATTCCAGCGTGAATAAAACGCCGGACCAATGGGGTTTCGAGAAATCGTTCACGTTGTTGGGCGGCGCCGCCGGCAACCATTTCGGGCATGACACCGCCGCGCAGAAGACATATACCGAGAACGGACAGTATGTTACTTTACCGGCTACCGATTTGAACGGCCAACCCTGGTATGACACCAATTTTTATACGCAAAAGCTGATTAGCTATATCGACTCTAATATAGCGGACGGCAAGCCGTTTTTGGCGTTCGCCACTTTCACCTCGCCGCATTGGCCGTTGCAGGTACCGGAACCCTGGTTGAGCCAGTATAAGGGTTTTTACGACGCGGGTTACGTTTCAGCGCGCAACCGCCGCTTGTTGCGGCAAAAGCAGTTAGGCATAGTGCCTAATGATTACACCGTGCCGGGAACCACCTTGCCAAATTGGCCTACCGCCGCGCCGGCCAGCGCGAATAACGGAACCGCGAGCGCTAGTTATATCAACGCCAATACCGAATTCGACGGCAAGGCCAATGTGGATTACGGCCCGGGCGAGATCGATCCGTTGTGGAGCAGTTTGACGCCGGCGCAGCAAAAAAATCAGTCGCGTTATATGGAAGTCTACGCGGGCATGGTGTCGAATCTGGACTATAACATCGGTTTATTGATTCAGCATTTGAAGGATATCGGTCAGTATGACAATACCTATATCGTGTTCCATTCCGACAACGGGGCCGAGGGTTGGCCGATTTCCGCGGCGCAAGATGCGATAAATACCGCGGGTTACGCCTATTTGGGTCAAGATCAAACCTTGAATCCGCAAGGCGTGGCGGCTACCGATATTCAGTACGGCTTGCGTTGGGCCGAGGTTAGCGCCACGCCGTTCAGATTGTTCAAGGGTTATACCACGGAAGGCGGTACTTCCTCGCCGACCATTATCCATTTGCCGGGTCAAACCGCGCAACTGCCAACCTTGCGCGATTTTATCCATATCCGCGACGCAACGCCGACTTTGTTGGACTTGGCCGGGGTGGCGCAGCCGTCCACGCCTTCAGTTAATGTCGGGGTGAACAATCAACCGCTGGTGACTTACAACGGCGCCGATGTGTATCCGATTTCCGGCAAGTCGTTTTTAAGCGAGTTGGAAGGTTTGAGCACGGGTCCATTGCATACCGAGCCGGTGGGCGAGGAAACCTATGGCCGCGCTTATTTGCGTAGCGGTCAGTGGAAGGCTTTGTGGATAGAGCCGGCCGGCGGTTACGCGGGTCCGCTGGATGGTCATTGGCAGTTGTATAACATTCAAACCGACCGCGCGGAAACCAATGATGTGTCGGCGCAAAATCCGGGCGTGGTGAATCAATTGTATCAAGATTGGCAACAATACTTGTACACCACCGGCGGCGTCGAGCCTTTGCGTCCAGTCGGCTATTATTGATATTGATTCAATGCCATACGCTTTAGACGTAACAACTCGCGGCGCGCGCCGGGCGCGCGCCGTTTCGGCGGCGGCAGCCGCGGCTTTGGCCGTGGCCGCCGCACTTTATTTTTACGCCCCGGCGGCGGAAACGCCGTTGGGTTCCAAGGATTTATGCGCTGCTTACGGCGGCTTGCCCGCCGATTGGCGGGTCAATCCGCGAGCCGGCATGGTTTATTTGCCCGGCGGAAAGTTTACTTTGGGTACTACCTTGGGTTATTTGGAGGAGCGCGGCGAGATTGCCAGTCACGCGCCGGGATTTTGGATAGACCGCACCGAGGTGACGGTGGCGCAATTCGCCTCTTTTGCGGCGGAGACCGGTTTCGTGACGCAAGCCGAGCGTGAGGGCGGCGGGGTGGTGTTTGTCCAGCCCAGCGAGCAGGATTTGGCGCGCCAAGATTACGTTTGGTGGCAATATGTGAAGGGGGCGAATTGGCGGCGGCCGCAAGGCGGAAATAGCCGCGCCGAGCCAAATCAGCCGGTGACGCTGGTAACGCTGGGCGACGCCTTGGCTTACGCGCATTGGCTGGGCCGGGATTTGCCTACCGAGCTGGAATGGGAATACGCGGCCAAGGCCGGACACGGGGGCGCGCAGTTGGAGCATGAGCCGCGCGCGGCGGACGGCGCGCCGGCGGCCAATTTTTGGCAGGGCGAGTTTCCGTTGCAAAACACCGGGGAGGACGGATTTCAGGGTCTGGCGCCGGTGGGTTGCTTCGCCGGCAACGGTTTTAAGTTGTACGATATGGTCGGCAATGCCTGGGAGCAAACCAAGGACGTGTACACGGAAGATCATCAAGCCGGTCAAACGCCGGTCAGCATAGACAGCGAACCTATTCAACCGCAAAATCTGGCGATGACGGTGAAGGGTGGTTCGCATTTGTGCGGGCGGAATTTTTGCGTGCGTTACCGGGCTTCGGCGCGTGAGGCGCATGAAGCTAATTTGCCGCTGTCGCATATCGGGTTTAGAACGGTCAGCCGCGAGCCGGCGGATTGGCTGACCCGTTTGTTGCAAGGCGGGCCGGCATGAGTGGTCCGGCGAGCGTGGTTTCATTTAAGTGCACCGCTTGCGGCAAGTGTTGCAACTCGCCGCCGCTGTTGACGGCGGCGGAGTTGTTTTATCATCAGGATTGGTTTGTCGGCGGTTTGGCTATCCGGCGATTGCGCCGGATGAAGGCCGGCGAGGTCTTGAGCGGCGGCGGCATCTCGCGCGTGGCGGGGGCGGCGGATGCGGCGGAATCTGCCGCTTATGCCGGCGAGCATTTGTTTACCGCCGGCGCGGCCGATTTTGATTTTGCTTTGTTGACTCAGGGTTTGGATTACGAATCGCTGGCGCGCTGTCCGGCCTTGGGTGATGATAACCGTTGTTTGTTGCATGAGCGGCGCAAGCCGGTAGTCTGCTCTGTCGCGCCGTTTGACGCCATGCGGCCTGATTCTTTTCAGGCGCTGGTATTGTTGAACAGGAATTTCCTGGAGGATTGCATCGCAGCGGGGCCGCGGGCCGATTACGAGCCGGTGGCGGATGCGCGGGGGGTGTTGGACGCTGATTACGCGGCGGCTTTGCGGCGGCGGCGGGCGGATTTGGCCTTGGAAAAGCACGCTTGGGGGGAAACGGTATATGGTATGCTGCGGCAAGAGGGCTTTTGGCGCTCGCCCTTGGTGGCGCGGTTGGCGTTGGACAATGGGGTGTATTGTTTGTCCATCGTGCCGGTGTTGATGGCGTTGGCGGCAGCTTCGGACGCTTGCGCGCGGCGTTGCATTGACTACGCGGAGCGGCAAATTGCGCTGTTGGAGCAAAAAATTGATTTGGCCTTGCAGCGCAAGCAGCCGGCGGATAAGGCGATGACGCAGTTATTCCGGACGTTTAAGCAGCAATTGGGCGGGTTTGCGCTGGACGCCGGGCGCGGGAATTTGCCGCGTTTGACGTATTCAGCGGAGAAGGCGGCGTTGATTGAGGAGTATTTGTTGGAGGTTTCCGGTTAAGCTTATTTCTTCCCCCCCGTCAACCGCTTTTGGGTCCTAAGTTCCCTTCCTCTTCACCAGAAGCAATGCCGGTTGCCGGGCGTGGCGGGGGTGTATGATTCAATTTGGTTGCATTGCTCCGCAGCATCTTAGTTTTTTTCAAATACCACAAAAACTCGCGACGGTTTTGAGCCCCGTATTTCGCCCCAAGCATCGCAGCTTGCGGTTCAAATTGCGCAAGCGAGAAGTGAAGGAAACAGGCGAAATCCGGGTGGCCTTACTTTTTGGATACTTTTTCTTTCGACTGCATGGATGCAGGAGTTAGAGCAACGCCGGGAGCGGTTGCCGAGGCCAAGCAAAGAAAAAGTATCTCCCCCGCCGGTGCGGGAACCGGCATTAAAAAAATGCCGTGGGCAGCACAAAAAACGCTATTAAGGCGCGAATTATCTCTGCCTCCCTTGAGATTGAAACCTGGTTTGATCGAGCAATGAAGTCGCGTGATTTGGCTGAAGTTTTTAATGCGCTAAACCAAAATGTTAGATTATAGCGAAAAGCATCCAGAATTCCCGCCGGAATTTCCAGCCGCCCGGGCCATGGAATGAGGCGAGGATAATTACGGCTGGTTCAATGTGTTTGAAATTAAGGGCGTGCGGCAGAAAATGCGCGGGATATTTCCGGGTTGGTTGGATGTAGGATCACCTGAAAGCGAACCGGAACGGTTTAATCACGAAACATGGCGGTTGACGCTGGTCAAGGTTTTGCTTGGCGGTGGCGGGAGACAATCTCGTAATGATAATAATAATTATTTTTATTTAATTAACAAAAATTGATCATTTTCCGGGCGGTCAGGCATACGATCAGGTTTACATAAATGCGCGGAAACTATCAAATTATTTGATTTGTATTGTTAAGATTTGTTAAGTCAAGTTAAAATTTGTTAAGATGGCTAGATGCACCGATTGGTATGAGCTTCAATTTTCTGGCGTTCGGGCGTGCATTTCGGCGTGGAATGCCGGTTTTAGCGGTCAGGGCTAGTTATTGACGGTGGTCCGGTCTAGTTCATGAAAATACTATAAATATCAGAGAAAATTCGATTCAATGAATAAAGAACTGCTTGCGGTCGAGGATGGCGCGCATAACTGGTCTCATGAGGCTTTAAAGCGATTCAGGATTATTTTTAAGGCCGTGCAACAGCATTCCCAGCAGGTAGAAACCGTTACCGGCGTTAGCAGCGCTCAATTGTGGATCATGTGGGAGTTGTTTAAGAAACCGGGTTCTAAAGTAACGGATATCGCGAATGCTTTGTCGATTCATCATTCCACGGCCAGTAATTTGTTGAATAAGTTGGCGCGAAAAGGTTTAATTAATCGCGAGCGGCTAGGGCCGGATCAACGGGTGGTGACCGTGAGTTTAACGCCGCTCGGCATTGAGGTGTTTGAAAAAGCGCCGCGGCCGCCGCGAGGCGTTTTACAGAACGCTTTGTTTGAATTGCGGGATGACGAGATACGCCAGCTGGTGGAGAATCTGGATGTATTGATCGATATTATGCAAGTGCAAGACGTCGATTCCGCATTGCAGCCGATTAATCCTTTGCCGGGCGTCTCGCGTACCAAGAAGAAAGCCAATCGGTAGGGTATTTGCCCGGCAAGGAAGCGGCCGGTTTGCGACCGGCCGCCAAGACTTAGCTGGCCGAGGCGCTGTTGCTTTCTACGATCAATTTCAACTTGACGCCGGGTTTGAGGTCCGCGCGGTTTTTCGGGACGTTGTTCCATTTGCGCAGCTCGGTGACGTCTACGTTGAATTTTTTAGCCAACCCGCCTAAGGTGTCGCCGGATTTGACGGTATAGCTGATTTGCTTGAACGCTGGCTCCGTGGAAGCTACTCGGATATCGTCGCCGCCTTTCTTGATCAACAATTTTTGTCCTGCCTTAATATGGCCGCCGCGCAGGTGGTTCCATGCGATCAAATCTTCCGTGTCCACGCCATTGCGTAGGCTGATGTCGGACAAGGTGTCGCCTTTTTTGACGGTAATGGTTTGCTTGAGGTTGCCGGCCGGTTGATTATGCCGCGCCGTCGCGTTGCCGTCGTTTGCGGACGAGGCGGTAGCGTTGGCCGTGGCCGCTTCGGCGCGGATGGATTGATAGGAGGCCGGAATTAGGAGCACTTGACCGGTTTCGATCAAATAGTCGTTCAAATGGTTGACTTCGGCGATTTGTTCCATGTCGGCGTGGTAATGCTTGGCGATGCTCTTCAGGGTTTCGCGTTTGCCGACGGTATGGTGCTGCCATTTGATGCGTTCGTGATGCGGCAACTCGGCCAGCTTGGTTTTAAATGAATGCGCCTTGCCGACCGGGATCAACAGCCGGTGCGGCCCTTCCGGGTCGGTGCTCCAGCGGTTGAAGCCGGGGTTTAGCCGGAATAGGTGTTCAACCGAGGTATCGGCCATTTCGGCGGCTTTGGCCAGATCAAGTTGCGATTTTATATCAACCAGTTCAAAGTAGGGTTCGTTCGGAATCCGGTATAAATTTAAATTGTATTTTTCCGGGTTGGCGAAAATTTTAGCAATGGCCAATAAGCGGGGCACATAGGCGGACGTTTCGTTATTGAGGCTTAGCGACCAGAAGTCCGTCGGCATGCCGCGGTCGTAATTGCGTTCTATGGCGTTTTGAATGTTGCCTTTGCCGGCGTTATAGGAAGCCAGGGCCAACAGCCAGTCATTGTTAAAATTTTCGCTGAGATCTTTTAGGAACGCGGTGGCGGCTTGCGTGGATTCTATAATGTCACGGCGGCCATCGTACCAGCTGTTTTGTTTTAGGCCGTACAGGCGGCCGGTGGGCGGTATGAATTGCCATAAACCCGAGGCTTGGGCCGGCGATTCGGCGTCGGGCCGGAAAGCGCTTTCCACGACCGGCAGCAAAGCCAGTTCGCCGGGAATTTTTTTGGCTTCTATTTCGTTAAGTATAAAATACAAATAGGGCTCGGCGCGTTCCTGCACCCGGCTCAGATATTCCGGATTGCGCAAATAGAAGTTGATTTCGCGGTCTATGCGCGGGTGTTCGATGTCCGGCAAGGCGTACAGCGACAGCATGCGGTCCCAAATGGTATCGTATTCTTTGTTTTCGTTCGGTTTGTCCAGATGCAGCTTTCCCGTGCCGCCACGGGTGAATACGGAGAATTTGCTGCCGCTGTTGTCGGTCAGTTGATCTTTGGTTGAAAGTTGGCTACAACCGGTTGCAATAAACATTGGCAGTAGAATGGACAGATGTCGGGCCGATTTTTTAGAAATGAAGCGTGGCATTGTCTGTTCTCGTTAAAATAAAATGATTTGATGGTAACACGGCTTTCACAATATTGCCAAATTTATGTTTTTTTGTAGGCGAATTCGATGAAAAGAAAATTTCTGTTTGCGCTGTATCAAACCCCGCGCGGCAAGTTATTACAACAGATGGAAGCGCAATATCTTAAGCGTTCCATCACCAGTAGCTGTAAGCAAAAACAACTGCAAATCGGGGGCTTGGGTTGGGAGAGCGGTTTTGTGGATTGTAGTCTGTATCAGAATTATCTGATTTTGGACGCCAAGGGCATGGGTTGCGACAGCGCTTTGCGTGTGACGGCGCGGGCGTATAATTTGCCTATCCGCAGCGAGTCCATGGATTTGGTGATATTACCACATTTATTGGAGTTCGATGCGCGCCGGTTTCAGACCATGCGCGAGGTGAATAGGGTGTTAAAGCCGGGCGGGGAGTTGATTGTGTTGCATGTGAATCCGTTTAATTTTTCGGTGTGCTGCCAGTTGTTGTGGGATAGAAAATTGGCGGATTCGTGGCGGGCGCATTTCATTCCGCGCGGTCGGCTGGTGGATTGGTTGAAGCTGATGAATTATGAGTTGTTGTCTACGACGGAGTTTGGATTGGACGCCTATAAAACAAATCTGGGCGATTTTCGGTTCAGCGCTACTTCGTTTTTGTCTATCGCCTACGCGGTGAAAGCTTTGAAACGGCAATATGCGTTGATTCCGTTTACTCCGGTCAGGCAAACCGCGGTCAGGTCGGCGATGGCCGGCGGTGAATTCAAGCTGATGCCGCAGGCGGAGGATGTGCATGGTTGAACCAGTGGTTATTTATACCGACGGCGCTTGCAAGGGTAATCCGGGGCCGGGCGGCTGGGGGGTGTATTTGATGTATAAGGGGCATGAGAAGGAGTTGTTCGGCGGCGCGGCGCTGACCACGAATAATCAAATGGAGTTGATGGCGGCGATTCAGGCCTTGGAGTCGTTGAATCGGGGTTGTCAGGTCAGGTTGCATACCGATTCCAAATATGTGTTGCAGGGCATCACCGAATGGATGCGGAACTGGAAAAAACGAGGCTGGAAAACGGCGTCGAATCAGCCGGTGAAGAATGAGGATTTGTGGCGGCGGTTGGACGCGGCCATACAGAGGCATGAAGTGGAATGGGTTTGGGTCAAGGGGCATGCCGGCGAGCCGGGCAACGAGCGGGCGGACGCCTTGGCTAACCGTGGCGTCGAAGGGGTTGGCTTAGGCAAGTTTTGATTGTTTTGCGCCGGTTGGTTTGATTTGCCGTTTATTCGTCCTGGCCGGGACAATCGCTCTAGCCTCGGCAAAAACCTGTTGGTTCCAAACCGGCCTTGGCGGCCGGGGACGGCATGCTAAGCCTCCCGCACCCCCGCCAGCCGTCCCCGGCCGTCAAGGCCTTGGGTTGTTGGTTTGATTTAAGGTTAATTCCGGCCAAGATGGGTGATCAAGATGGGTGATTTTGTAAATTAATTATTAAGTATATAGGCATAATTATTCCGGTATTTGCGTCATTTGCTCGCCTACTTACTTAAGTTGTAAGGAACCTCGGTTTAATGGGTTTCTTTATATGTAAGTGCTTGTTCATAACAAATTTGATATTATGGCATGATAAGTCATTGATTTTTAATGGAATGAATGCCAGATTATTTATGCGTAAGTACTTATTAAAAATTAAATCAATGGCTTACATATATAATTTTCATGAAAAATTGATTTAATCAGAGGTTCCGTGGATTCATTATAAATAAAAGAAGGAGGGGGATATGTTAAGTGCAATAGCAGCGGTTTTGGTGGCGGTTTGGTTTTATTATTCGGCTCCGCGCTCCGGCCGCGCGCCGGTATCTTGGGCGGTGTCGGGGCTGGTGATTTATGCGTTGACGGCGCTGTTGTGGACGCTGGGGGTGACGCCCATGGTCAAGGATGCGGCAATCCATACCCAAAGCGGGCTGTGGGTGTTTGTGACCCGTTATGCCTATATCATTGTGGCCGTGTTGGCCGCGGCCGTGGTCAATACTTGGCTGAATCGGGTGAAATAGCGTGGTTGGCGCGCGCTGGTCGGTGTATATGATTTTGTGCAGCGACGGCAGTTTATATACCGGGGTCAGCACCGATGTGGCGCGCCGGTTTCGTGAGCATGCGGCGCGGCGCGGCGCAAAATATTTTCGCGCGCGCGCCTATGTCGATAGTGTATGTGGAGGGCGGGCACGAACGCGATTCGGCTTGCCGGCGCGAGCGCGCTATCAAGCGCTTGTCGCCGGAGGGAAAGCGGCGTTTGATCGCCGGGCAAGGCGAGGGCTTAACGGACGCTTAGTGTTTGCGTTGCACCGAAAACCGGGCTAGTTGTTCCAGGGCTTGCTTGTACTCCGAATCCGGCAGTATGGCGAGGGAGGCGATGGCCTTGGAGGCGGCGTTGGCCGCGCATTGCTCGGTGTATTCTATGGCCTTGGCGGCTTGCACCACGGCGTAGACCTCGTTGAAGGACTCGCGGGAGCCTTGGCGGATGGCGTCGACAATGATTTGGGCTTGTTCCGGCGCACTGTGGCGCATGGCGTAAATGAGCGGCAAGGTAGGTTTGCCTTCGGCCAAATCGTCGCCCAGGTTTTTGCCGAGTTGTTCAGTACTGGCCTTGTAGTCCAAGGCGTCGTCTATAAGTTGGAAGGCGACGCCCAATTCCTGGCCGTAGACGGCCAAGGCTTCCTCAACGGCGGGGTCGGCGCTGGAAATCACGGCCGCCAGCTGGGTGGCGGCGCTGAACAGAATAGCCGTCTTGCGGGAGATGACTTCCAGGTATTTTTCCTCGGTGGTGTCGGGGTTGTTGCAGTTTAATAGCTGCAATACCTCGCCCTCGGCGATGGCTGTGGTGGTTTTGGATAGTATTTCCATCACCCGCATATTGTTGGCGCCCACCATCATTTCAAAAGCGCTGGAATAGAGGTAGTCGCCTACCAAAACGCTGGCGGCGTTGCCCCAGACGGCGTTGGCGGATTCCTTGCCCCGGCGCAGCACCGATTCGTCGACTACGTCGTCGTGCAGCAAGGTAGCGGTGTGGATGAATTCGACGACGGCGGCCAGTACCAGATGATGGGGCTGCACTTGGCCTAAGGCCTTGGCCGCCAGCAGCAGCAGCATGGGACGCAAGCGCTTGCCGCCGTTGCCGATAATGTAGTGGCCGATTTGGTTAATCAGCACCACGTCGGAACTAAGCTCTTCCAGGATCAAGCGATCCACGGCTTCCGTTTCGAGAGCCGTTAAATTTTTTATGGCGTCATAATCTATGGTGACCGAAGCTGTCGTTGAGTCGTTGGCTATCATGAGTTTTCGAGTTAAGTACGGCGGCCTACGGCGCTTGCAAATTCAGCCAGTCATCGTATGAGTATTATGCGTTAGTGTCAATAGCTAGGGTGATATTAGCCTTTTTTGGGCATTTTGGCGGGTATTTGCCGCTACATCCGGGGGAAGGCCGCGCTTGGGATAAAATGACTTGACTAGACGCATCGGATGCCGGGATGAAGCGACTTTCTAAAATTATTTTCTTGGCTTGTCCGTGGGGGCCGCGCGGCGGCGGCATGTACAAATCGGCGGATTATTTGCTGCAAGCGCAAGCCGCCGACAGTTCCGCGGCGGCGTTTTATCGTCCGTTGGATACGCGCGGCGGCGGCAGTGCGCTTGCCTCCGCAGCGGTGCTGGCGGCGGCGCTGTTGAAATTGGCGAGCGCCGCATTGCGCGGGGAGTTGGCCGGCGTGCATGTGAACATGGGCGAGCGCTTAAGTTTTTTCCGAAAGGGGATTTTGTTGACGGCGGCGCGGGCCATGGGCGTGCCGGTGGTGTTGCATTTACATGCGTCGCAGTTTGATGCGTTTTACCGGAAATTGCCGCGGCCGGTTCGGGCCTGGGCGCGTTGGGTGTTTGCCCGCGCTACCCGGGTAGTGGTGTTGGGGCCGTGGGCGCGGCGTTTTGTTACCGAGGAGTTGCACGTTCCGGCGAATAGGGTGGAGGCGGTGACCAACGGCGCGCCGGGTTTGAGCGCGGCTACGGAGTTCGCTGGCTTATCAAAGGATACATCCAGGGACGCAAGATTGCGTTTGTTGTTTTTGGGTAATTTGATGGAGCGCAAGGGGGTGTCGGATTTATTTCACGCGCTGGCGCTGCCGGGTTTCGATTGGGAACGGTTGCGAGTGACGTTGGCCGGCGGGGGTAATTTGTCGTTTTATCAAGCTTTGGCGGGGCGTTTGGGCTTGAGCGGCCGGGTCGAGTTTTTGGGTTGGGTCGGGCAGGATCAGGCGGCCGAGTTGTTGGCCGCGGCCGATGTTTTGGTTTTGCCTTCCCATGACGAAGGTTTGCCGCTGGTGATTTTAGAGGCGCTGGCGCAGGGTGTGGCGGTAGTATGCACGCCGGTGGGCGAAATTCCGTTTTTATTGCGCGACGGCGAGCATGTTTGTTTTACTCCGGCGGGCGATGCGCCGGCGCTGGCGGCAACTTTGCAGCGGGTGCTGGCTGATGCGGATTTGCGGGAGAATTTGCGCCGGAACGGGCAAGCTTTATATCAGGCATGTTTTACTTTGGATGAGTTTTATGGCCGGATTAAACGTATCCATCATCAGGCGTTCGGAATTTAGGCGCGGCTTGGCCGGCATCCGCTTGAACCGCCTCTGCTTGACCTGCCAAGTGATTCAGGTTAAAGTTAAGGCATGAATAATTCATCCTTATTACTGATTGGTTTTTGGCGCCGCGGTTGGCTATTGATAGCCCGCCGCGTCGTTGCTTGCCGTTAATATCATTGACATTTGCAACCGCGGGCGCTTACCGCGATTGCTGCACCCGCGCTAGGTTGGCCCGCTTTCATCCACCGGAGGGCCATGCATGCTTAGACGCAATCTTTCCAGACGCCAATATCTTTTAGGTTTATTGTTGGCCATGGGTTCGGCCTTGGGATTTTCCACCAAGGCGATTTTTGTCAAACTTTCCTATCAATACGGGGTTGACGCCGTGACGCTGTTGGCGTTGCGCATGTCGTTCTCCCTGCCGGTATTTCTGGCGGCGGCGGTGCATGGTTATTGGAGCCGGCAGCAGCCGGCGCTACGCGCCCGCGATTATGGCTTGGTGTTTCTGCTCGGTTTTTGCGGTTATTATTTGTCCAGTTTGTTTGATTTTCTGGGCTTGCAATATATTTCCGCGAGCATGGAGCGCTTGGTGTTGTTTTTGTATCCGACCTTGGTGTTGGCTTTGTCTGCGTTATGGCTGGGCCGGCGCTGCGGATTCAAGGAAATTTGCGCTTTGGCGTTGAGTTATTCCGGCATTGCGGTGGTGTTCGCTTCGGATGTGGAAATCCAGGCCGAGCATTTTTGGCTGGGGGTGGGTTTGGTGTTCGCCAGCACCATAAGTTACGCCTTGTTTTTGATTGGGGCCGGCCAGTCTATCGCCCGCATCGGAGCGGCGCGGTTTACCGCGCTGGGGATGACGGTGGCTTGCGGCTTTGTATTGTTGCAGTTTGCGTTGACTCATCCGTGGCGGGATTTATTGACCAGGCCAGAGGTGTATCGGTATGGGTTTGGCATGGCGATGTTGGCTACGGTGGCGCCTGTTTTCATGTTGGCGGCCGCTATTCGGCGCATCGGGTCGGCGCATACGTCGCTGGTTGGCATGTTAGGACCGGTAGCCACTTTATTGATGGCGCATTGGATATTGGGCGAAGCATTAACGTTTCCACAATTGGCCGGGGCGGCATTGGTGTTGGCCGGCGTGCTGCAGTTGGGGCGGCGTTAACGGTCTTTGCGCCGCCATAAATAGAAAGCCAACGCTAGAATCGCCCCGACAAACAACAGCATGAGGCTGGGGTGTTGATAGAAAGCGTCGAAAAACGCGCCGGTTCCTTGTGAGGTATTGCGGTAATAGGGGCCCATGCCTTTCTCCTGATTTTGAATTCAGTCATTCAAGTTGAATACTAGTTTTACGTTTTAAACTTTTTGCATAGGATACCGGGCTTGCCGGACTTGTCCAGAACTGGCTTGGGATTTAAATTGAATATGTGCAATAGCATGATTAGTAATGCGCGCATTGAACTGAGGCTTATATAAATCAATTGCTTATGCGCTTAAATGCCGTAGTGGCGAGGACTTGTAAACCTATTGCGTTCAAAGAGCGCATACTTCGGCGGAGGGCAAATTCATTTCGTGCATAATCTGCTTGCAATCGATCTATTTAATTGGTAGATTAAACCCAACACCCTTGCGCCGACACGGCGTGGATGGGTTTTTACCGGATTTTTATCAACATGGAGCTAGTATGCAAAACCGCACATTTTTGTCAAAGTTAATTCTGTCGTCAATTATTGTATTCAATGTTGGTGTATTTGGTGTTGCGTCCGCTCAAGAGGGTGTATTTAAGCAAGGCATCTCCATCGCCGACGGTTCCAATCCGGGAGCTGTGATGTTAGCGCGAGGCGGACAAGAGCAATTGATGCCGCAATTGAACGTGAACAGTAAGCAAAGAGTTGGCTTGGCTTCCGCTTCGTTTAGCTTGGGCGATCAGCTGAAAAGCTTTTTGGCTCCGGTCGCTTGGCTGATGATTAGCGTGCTGCTGGGTTTGCTGCGTTTGCAAAAGGCTAAAGCCTAGTCCGGCTGGCGGTAAGGCCTGTTTAGCATGAAGAAGCTTTTGCCGCGGCGTTAAAGTTTACTTTTGGTTAATTGTTTGTTTTTCGTTTGCTGGTACTCAGGTGAGTGCCGGCAGGAAGGTTTGACGCCTCATGGTTTGTTCTAGATGTGGTTAACCTTTTTCGGTTCCATGCGTAATCGGCGGTTTTGGGCGGCTTATCTTGTAGGTTAGTTTTTTTGGGGCGTAAGAACTTTGATCGGAGCGTGTTGTCACAGTAAGGTAAGCGCTTTTATGCAGAATATTGGGTTGGGGGGATAAACGGGCCGCTTTTTACAGCTTGCAAGCTTAGTTCTTGATGTGGGTGGTTTTTTTGTGCAAGACTTAAATGCGGTTATGTGTTATAAATTTGAGTCATAATTATAACTATAAGCTGTAGACAAGATCATGAAAACTATAAACGATTTTATTATTGGTCGCCAGCAGATTTGCACTGACGAGAAAGATATCTTCGCCTACGAAATCTTGTTTCGGGGCAATCAGTATGATTTGTCCGCGCCTGAACAAGCGGCATACGCCACCAATCAAGTCATCACCGACGCGGTTTTGGAAATCGGTTTGAATCAAATCGTAGGCCCGCATAAGGCCTTCATCAATTTTACCGAACAAAACTTGTTGGAAAACACGCCGTTGAATTTGCCGCAGGACCGTATCGTGATTGAGGTGTTGGAGTCGGTGCAACCCAGCGAATTGGTGTTTGACCGTATTCGTGAGTTGTCACGGGCCGGTTTTACCATTGCCTTGGACGATTTCGTTTTCGACGAGGCTTGGTTGCCGGTGTTGCGCTATGTGCATATCATTAAGTTGGATGTGCATACCTATGGCTTGGCGCACGCTTATTTTTTAATTAATGAATTAAAAAATTATAACTTGCTGTTTTTGGCTGAAAAAGTTCAGTCTGACGATGAGTTTGCGTTGCTGAAGTCCTGGGGCTGCAAGTTATTTCAGGGGTTTTTATTCAGCAAGCCGCACGTGTTGGAAGGGCGGCGGCAAGAGATTAGTCAGGCTTCTCTGCTACGTTTGTTGGCGGCGGTCAATCAGGCCGATGTCAGTACGGATGAATTAGGCCAAATCATCATTCGTGACTTGAATCTAAGTTATAAGCTGCTGTATTACATCAATTCCGCGTTTTTTGATTTTCCTTGCGAGATTTCATCGATACCGCAGGCTATTCGCTTGCTGGGCGTGCATGAGTTGAAGCGCTGGATCAATATCGTAATGTTGTCGGCAAGTTCGCAAAAACCGCGGTTGGCTTTGCAAACCGCGTTGATCCGCGCTCGGATGTGCGAGTTGATGGCGATTGAATTAGAGAAGGATAGCGATTGCTATTTTTTGATTGGCATGCTGTCGTTCGCCGAGTATTTGCTGGGCATGTCCATGCTGGAGGCGGTGGAGCGTTTGCCGTTGTCCGCCGAAATTCGCGAGGCGGTTTTGTATAAACATGGCGCGGCTGGCGAGGTGTTGGCGTACGCGGCCAATTACCAGCCTTGGCGTCAGCCGGCCCCGTTTTGCGGCATTGCCGCGGAACGATTGTCCAGTTTGTATCTGGAAAGCATACTTTGGACTGGCGCTATTTTAAATAATCTGGTTTCTTAGGGAACCTCTGATTAAATCAATTTTTCATAAGCCTATACATGTAAGCTATTGATTGAATTTATAATAAAATATAAAGAAACAAATTAATCAGAGGTTCCTTAGGCGTCTGGCCGGGTAAAACTTTTCTTTTTCTTTCTTTTTCTTGCGTGGTTACGCGGCCTAATGATTATTTGTGTAAAATGCCGCAACGTAACCGGGTAGCGGTTACGGTAATGCTTGTGCGCGCCTGGGTTCATCGCTTGGCGGCTTAAGACAAATCAAATTTGAAAGGAGTGAGTACGATGGCTGCATTGAAACGAGATACTAGTGGGCATCTAGCCGCCGACCAGACTTTTACCGGGGTTAAGGCCGTGAACGGCAAAGTGGTGTCGATCAAACTGGCCGGGCCTGGAACCCACGGTGATATTCGATTTGCATTCAAACACATTCTCGACCCAACTTCCAAGACTGGGCAGGCCGACGACGATAAATTATCCAAGCGTGTTTGGCATCGGGCCGACAAGGGCGGGTCTAAGGCCGATAACCCGAATCCCGGAGCGAAGTCTGGGGGCATATCCCGCGGGAACAAGTACGCCGATGCCATGAAGTACAACGCCGATCTTACCAAGATGGCGAATACCGCTATTTTTCTTAGCTTACTGCCTCTGGATACTGTTCTTGCCGAACTGGCGAACGCGCTCGTGTATCACCCTTGGAATACTGATACGAAGGCGAAAATCTCAATCGAATTCTCCAAGCCATGCATCAAGACGGCGAATGGAGCTGGACATATCACCGGCCCGGTGAATACCTGTACCATCGAGTTCTACAAGGTATCCGACGGGGTATTCGAGGCGGGGCATTTGGGGTAATTAAGTCGCCTTTTCGGCTTCGGCTAGGTTGACGTGGTAGGTTATCAGCACGTCCGTACCGTGGGCGGCCAGATGCCGGGCCATGTTTTTGCCGAGTCCGCGGCTGCCGCCGGTGATGATTGCGATGCTCATGGGCTTGCTCCAAATAAAGTGGTTAAACAATTTTTGAGCGCCGGGCGGCGTTTTGTTCCCGCTATCCGGGCCGCAAGATCAGGCCACCCAGCGTAATCGGCTATGGCCGTCGGCGGTTTTGCTGAGTTCGATTTGCGGGCGGATGCTGAGATCGACTTTTTCCACGTGCGAGATCACGCCCACGGTTTTGTTTTGCAGTTTCAGTTTTTTTAAGGTTTCAATGACTTTGTTCAAGGATTCGGCGTCTAGGCTGGCGAAGCCTTCGTCTATGAACAAGGATTCAATGGCTTGACCATGGCTGTTGGCCAGGTCGGCCAGCGCCAGCGCCAGGCACAGGCTGAGGACGAAGCTTTCGCCGCCGGACAGGGTTTTCGGCGGGCGCAGGCTTTGGGTGTGCCGGTCTTCAATATGCAGGGCGAGTCCGTTTTCGTTGCCATCAATTTGGCCGTGCAGCGCGTAGCGCGGGTTGATGTCGGCCAAACGCCGGTTGGCACCCGCCAGCATGCGGTCTAGCAATAAACGGCGGGATTTTTGGCGTTGAATCAGCGGGTCATCGCTGAGTTCCTCGACGGCGGCGGCGGCTTCTAGCAGGCGGACTTGCAGCGCTTGCCGTTCTGATTCTAATTTTTGGCGCTGCCGTTGATAGTTTTGCTGTTTTTGCAAGATGGTTTGCAGGGCGCGGGTTTCTTGTTCGGCGATGTCGATTTTTTCTTCCAGCAGTTTATGCAGGGTTTGCAATTCCGCTTCTTCGACGCTAAAGTCAATTTGGCCGGCTAGGATGCCGATTTCCGCGTCCAGGGTTTGCAGGCGGTTGTTCAGCCTGGCCAGTTGTTGCTGGTTTTGGGCTTGCTCGGCCAGCAGCTCCGGCGTTTGTTCGCGCAGTTTCAATAGGCGCTGCAATTCTTGCGTGGTGCCGAGTCCGTATTCGGCGATTTTTTGCGCAATCAGGGTTTGCAGGGAGGCTAGGTTTTGTTCTTGATCGCGTATTCGTTGTTCGCGCTCGGCGATGAGTTTTTGTTTTTCAATGATCGCTAGTTGCAGGCCGAGATTTTCCTCGCGCTGCATGATGTTGAGCAGTTCAGTTTGTTGTTGTTGGTAGTGTTGGATGCTATGCTGGCATTGTTGTAGTTTTTGCCGCAAGTCGGCGATTTCATCGCGCAGGCCGGTGAGACGCAGGTTGTTGATTTGATAGTCTTGGCGGCGGGCGTTCAGGCGGTCGTAAACCGGGTTTTCCTTGCCTTTCGCCGGCATTTTTTCGCCCAGTTTCGCCAGTTGTTGCTCGATTTGCGCGCTAAGTTCTTTTTCCCGCGTTTGCAGGCTTAAGTATTGTTCTTCCTGGGCGGTGATTTCCGGGCCGCGTTCCTCCCAAACCGCATCGAGCTGGTTTTTGATCAGGCGCAGGGCAGGCAGCGCGTTTTGTTTGGCGGTGATTTCGTCTTTTGCCTTGGCGATGTTTTTTTGCGTTTCCTGTATTGCGTCCAGGATGTCCTTGATTTTGACTTCTTCCGCGAGTTCGGCCATATAGAGCTTTTTATGCTGTTCCAGCTGCTCAATGCTGAAACCTTGGTGCGCGACTTGCAAACGGTTGGCCAGCAGAGTCCATTGGTTGTGTTTGTCTTGCAGGAATTTTTGCTTGGCGCTCAGGTGGGCGCTTTGTTTTTGCGCGGCGGCTAGTTGTTTTTGCGCGTTGCCCAGCGTGCCGCGAACGACTTGCAGCCGGGCGCGCTGGTCGGCCAGGGCTTTTTTGGAGTCATTGGCGACCGGCGGTTTAAGAGCGTAGGGGTGTTGGGTAGAGCCGCACAGATAGCAGGGTTTGCCGCTGATCAATTGGTTGCGGTAGGCTTGCAGTTTTTGCACCAGGTTTTCGTTGGTAATCGCAAGCTCCAGGGCGTTGGCGATGTTTTCTTCTTTCTCAAGCTCCAGACTCAGGGCGTCGACCCGCGCTTGCAGCGCGTTAATGTCTGGCGGTAGTTCGACTTTGCCGCCGCCGAAAAGCCCCAAGCCGGTTTTTTTGCCGCTGACGCGTTGGATGGTTGCGGCCAGGTCGTTTAATTGTTGGATGTCCTTGATCCGGGTTTGCTGTTCTTGCAACAGTTCACGCAATTGATCCGTGCTTTTGCCTTGGCCTTGGGTGAGCAAGTTTTCTTGCTCGGTTTCAATCAGTTGCTTGAGTTCCTCAATGCGCTGTTCGGCTTGGGCAATGTCGGTGAGGCTTTTTTGGCGCGCGGTTAGATTTTTTTTGGCCCAGGCGCTTTGTTCCTTTTGTCCGTTGGCGCGGGCGGCGATTTCGTTTCTTAGATTGCGTAGTTGCGCTAAATCCGGAAATTGGTCTACCAGCGCCGCGTCGCCGGCATATTGCCGCAGCCACGATTCCACTTCTTGTAAATGGGCTTCCTTCTCGCGCAATTGTTGGGTAATCAGTTGCGAGAGCTCCAACTCGCGTGGCAGTTCGCGTTGGATTTCGCTGTTTTTGAGTTTCAGGTTGCCGATGAGTTGTTTTTGACTGCCGAGGTCGGCTTGCGGGCCGGGTGGCGGCAGTTCGGCGAAATTGGGCAATTGTTGTTGCAATTGGGCCAGTTCGCTGTTTAGGTTGTGCAGTTGGCCGCGGTTGACGGCCAGTTCGGCCTGGTAGTTGTCCAATACCCGCAAATGGCCGGCGAATTGTTCCGGTTCGGGGGCGGCGGCGGCGCGCTGTAAATCCTGTTCCAATGTCAGGAGTTTGGTTTGCAATTCGTCGCGTTGCGCGCCAAGTTGCTGGCGTTGGGCTTGTAGTTCGGATAAATGGTGGTGCGCCAGAATTTGTTGTTGCACCTGTTGTTGTTCTTGGCCTAGTTCCGCGCCCAGTTCCTGGTAGTCCAGCAAGTCATGTTGGCTGGCTTCCAACGCCGGCGGGTCGAGCAGCGGGATCATGTCAATTTCGGCTTGCAGCGCCGCGGTTTGATCGGCGAGTTGGCGGTGGCGGTCTATAATTTCTTGGCTATAGGTTTGGTAGTAATCGCCGCCGCTGATTTTTTCCAGAATCTCCAGGCGCTCGCTGTCCAGGGCGTTGAGAAAGGCGGCGCTGTCGCCTTGCGGCAATACAATGGATTTGCAGAATTTGGGAAAATCCAGGCCTATCAGTTGTTGAATGTAATCGCGGGTTTGCTTGGGGGTTTCCGCTAGCGTTTCTTCTTCGCCGTCGCGTAATAGGCCTAGGCGCATGTCCGGTTGGTTGCCGGTTTGCCGGTTGGCGCTCCAGCTGGCGCGGTAATGTTGGCCGTTGAGGCTGAATTCTACTTGCGCCAGGCTGTCTTCGGCATGCTGAGTGATGATATGGTCGGCCGGTTTGTGAAAGCGGAAGGTTTCGCCGTACAGGCCGAGGGTGATGATGTCGAGGATGCTGGTTTTGCCGGCGCCGTTGGGGCCGGTGATGGCGAATACGCCGCTGTCGGCAATCGCGCCGGCGGCGAAGTCGACGCGGCCGGGGCCGGCAAGCGAGTTGATGTTTTTGAAACTGATGTTCAATATTCTCATGGCGGTGTTCGATGATTTTCAACTTTAACCTTGCATCATACACCAAGCTTTTTCGGTATACAAAAGCGGGGCCGCGCCGCCGGCGGCGATTGATATTATAATAGGCGGCGCGACCGGTTTGTTTATGCGGTTACCGGTATTTTACCTGTTTATTTTGGGAGATTTTTGCATGCGGAATGTTAAATATGTAAACCACGGTTTTGCCGCCTTGTCTTGCGCCGTTTTGTTGGGCGCGTGCTCATCCAACCCGCCGCCGCCGCCAACTTCGGCGGCTTCCAAGGTCATTTCCGGCGATCAAATGTTGCGCGACAGCCAAGGCATTGCTCAGTTGAGCAGCCGTTGGCAAGAGGGCAAGCAAATGGTGGATAAGGGTCAGGCTTTGCAACGCCAAGGCCAAGCGCAAATTGATCAGGGCCAACAATTAATCAATGACGGCCAAAAAATGATGCGTGATAGTGAAGAGGGTTATCAGTCTATCAAGCAATAATTTTAGGCATGGCAATTTGCCGGCGGGCCGGTATGCGCCCGCCGGCAAACGTTGCCGCCAAGCGCTGTTACATGGAGTTTAATTTGTAGGTGATGCTGTGCGGATTGGTTTTGTCGCGCTCGTCTGATTTAATTTTGCGGTTTTGATCCAGCCGTTCCTGGGTGTATTGAGCGATCATTTGGTCCCAATTTTCGTATTGCCGGTATTCCGGATTGCCGGACGCCTTACGTTTGGCGAAGATTTCCTTGCCGATTTCGATTAACTGCTCCGGCGTTTTGCCGTCTATGGTTTCCAGAAATTCCTTGTTGTTGCGGATGTCGTCGCGTAGACTCCAGAAAGATACTTCAAATTCAATGCGCTGATCCAGCGGCAGCCGTTCCTTGATGGAATTGATCGAACGGTTGACCGTTTTCAACGTGCTGCCGTTGATTTGGTGGCTTTTATTGCAGCCTGCTAAAAGCGCTAGGGCGCTGAATACTAGAACTGCGGTGGTTTTTCTCATAATGCAATCCCCTCGGCAAGATAAACAAGCCCGAATTTTATATTTATAATGTGGAAGTTCGGGTAAACAAACTGTTTTACTCAGTAATTATAAACCTAAGCCCTTTTGTCATGCTGGAATTTATCCAACTCCTTAAACAGCGCTATCAGGCCGTGCTGCGGCGCATGGAAAACCATCACCCGCAACGCCCGGCGTATCAAAAACATATCGAACAGTTGTTGCTGGCCGAGGCTTTTGCGCGCAAGGGCTTGTTATTGCGTACGCATCCGCGAACGGCGTTGCAAATTGCGGTCATAGGCCCCACGCAGGCGGGCAAGAGTTCGGTGGTTAACCGGCTGTTGCGCGCCGATATGGCGGGGGTTAGCCCGCTGGCGGGGTACACGGTGCATCCGCATGGGTACGCCCACGCTGTAAATCGCGAAGAGTATACCGGGATTCCGCAATATTTCGCAAAATTTCAAGCACTCCCCGAAGAGCGCTTGAATCGCGAGCAATTGGCTAGTTTCAGTTTGAGCGAGTGTCCTGAGCGTTCGCCGTGGCTGCCCGCGGCGGTGCTGTGGGACACGCCGGATTTTGATTCGATAGACGCGTTGGAGTATCAAGAAGGTTTGTTGCGGGCGATTGCGTTGGCGGATGTGATCGTGCTGGTGGTCAGCAAGGAAAAATACGCCGATTTGTCGGTGTGGCGGGTGATGCAGGCCATTGCCGGGTTCCGGCAGCCGACCTTGATTTGCTTGAACAAGCTGTCGGAGGATTGCAAGGAGACGCTGATCGCCTCGTTGGGGCAAAAATGGCGGGACCACCGCGTCGATCAGCCGCCCGAGATTGTGCCGCTGATGTTCAAGAAACCGCCGTTGCAGCAGGAATGGCCGGCGGAATACGCCAAAGCGTTGCCGCAATTGGCCGGCAAAGCCGCGCGCGGCGGTCACGCGGAACGGCAACGGCAATGGTTGCAACAGCATTGGGAGGCTTGGCTGGCTCCGGTGTACGCCGAGCATCAGGCGGAGCATGAATGGCGCTTGCTGGTGGATGCTTGCGCGGCGGAGGGGCTGCGGCGCTATCAACGCGATTATTTGAATCACCCGCATCATTACCAAACGTTTCAGCAGGCGATTATAAAATTGCTGCATTTGCTGGAGTTGCCGGTGGTGGCCAAGCTGGCGGCGCAAACCCGCCGCGCGCTGACCTGGCCTATACGCCAGTTGCGGCGGCTGGGACAGGAAGGGACGCCGCTGTTCGGGCAGGAGGAGGTGGTGTTGCGGCAAGCGGGCGAGCAAGTATTGCTGCAATTGGCCGACCGCTTGTGGGACAGGCAGGAGAGCGGCGGCGGCGGATTTTGGCGCGACGCGGCCGCCGGCCTGCGCGGGCGCAGGGAGGCGATATTGCAGGCCCATGAGCAGGCGGTGACGGTGTATTTGCGGGAATTTCAGGTGGACGTGGCGTCGGCGGCGGACCGCTTGTACGTGAAATTGCAAGAGCAACCGTTGTTGTTGAACAGCATACGCGCCACGCGCGCGGCGGCGGATACGGCGGCCTTGATGTTGGCTTTGCAGGCCGGCGGCATTGGGGTGCATGATTTGGTGTTGGCCCCGATGATGTTGACCGCGACTTCGCTAATCGCTGAAAGCGCCATTGGCGGTCATATGGCCAGGGTGGAAGCGGAGTTGAAGGCGCGGCAACTGGCGGCGGTGCAAACCCTGTTTGCCGACGGCTTGCAGGCTTTGTTGTACGATGCGCCCAAGCATACCGAGGCGGGCAACCGGTTTAATATTCCGCTGGCGGTTTGCCGGCAGGCGGAAGCGAAACTGAACGAGAAAAAGCATGGCATACGATTTTTTTGAGACGTTGGCCGCGGCCAAGTCTTGGGCCGCGCAGGCGGCGGAGCGGCGCGACGTGCGGGTAAGCGCCGAGCATAGTGCGCTGTTGGAGGAGTTGGGGCAAGGCGCGCGGCCGCCGGAGTTGACAGAGGCGGCGCGGCCATTGCTGGCGGCGTTTATCGGCGGCGCCGGAGTCGGCAAAAGTTCCTTGCTTAATCGGCTGGCCGGGGCGGAGGTGGCCAAGGCCGGCGCGGAGCGGCCTACTTCGCGTGAGGTGACTGTTTACCTGCATGCGGACGCTGGGTTGGAGTCTAGTCTGGCTAAAGCGCCCTTGGCGCGTTCCGTGATGCGCCGGCATCAACGCGAGGAACTGCGCGCGCTGGTTTGTTTGGACCTGCCCGATTTTGACAGCGTGGAGCCGGCCAATCGGCAATTGGTGTTTGATTGGTTGCCGTTCGTGGACGTGTTGATTTATGTGGTGAGCCCGGAGCGTTACCGCGACGCCCAATCGTGGCGGATTTTACGGGCGGAGGGTTGGAAGCACGCTTGGCTGTTCGTCATGAACCAATGGGATAGAGGAGTTCCGGAGCAATTGGCCGATTTCGAGCGGCAGTTGGCGCTGGCGGGGTTTCAACAACCGTTGATTTTTTGTTGCAGTTGCCTGGAGCCGGAGGGAGACGATTTTAACCGCTTACTGGAGTATTTGCCTCGCTTAGCCGAACACAATAACGCCGCCGCCTTGGCCTGGCTGCAAGCGAGGGAGCGGGCGCGCCGCCTGCGCGAGTTATTGGACGACTGGCGCGGGCAGTTGCGCCAAGGCGATTTCACCGCCTTGCGCGCCGAGATTGAATCCGCCTGGCAACAACAGATTGCGCGCCTGGAGCAAGGCATGGCGTGGCCGCTAAGCCAATTGGCGCGCGCCTGGGCCGGGCAGCCGGGGCAAATTCCGCAAATTGAGACCTGGGACGCCTGGGCGCGCGATTGCTTTGCCGATGCCGTGGATGAAATATACGCGCTGGCGCAAGGCCGTAATTTGGCCGGCGCTGAATTGAGAGCGGGTTTGGCGGAGTTGAAAACACAGGCGGCGCTAGCCGTGCCTAAGCAAATTGAATTCGGCGGCCGGCAAGGTTTGTTGCATCCCGGCAACGCCGGCCAGCGTCTGCTGGCGCGCGCGCTGGCCGCGTGTGAAGCGCTGTTGCCTCTGGCGGCCATGGCCGCCGTGGCTTATGCGGTGTATGGCGGCTTTTGGAGCGGCCTGCAAAACCAAGCGTTTTTGGGCGTGGATTTTGCCGTGCATGCTGGCTTGTTAATCGGTTTGAGCTGGTTGCTGCCGTATTTTTTGCATAAAAAATTGCAGCCTTCGTTGGAAAAAGCGGCGCTTGCCGGCTTGCGGCGCGGGTTGCGGCTGGCTTTGGCGGAGCAGGCGGTCAGGGTGGAGCAATTGCTGGCGGCGGAGGAGCGGCGGCGTGAAATGTTGAGCGGCCAGTTGCTGGAGTTGGTGGCTAGGTGTGAGGCGGAAACCGTTGCTCCGGTCAGGGATGAGGGGTTGTTGGAGCGGGTTTTGTTGTAAGGGGGAAGCTGAGTTTTTCTAGAAAATTGAATAGAGTAGTGGCGCGGGCGATGGACAAGGATTTATAATCAATTGATTTCAAAAAATATTGGTTTGCGGGATGATGAATAATGGTGATTGATTCTTCGCCCAATCCAACGCCTCGGTGGTGGCTAGCGAGGCCTCAGCCCTCCTGCCACCTAGTCTCCCAAACTAGCAGCCAGTAAATCACCGGACTGCGCCATGAGCCTATCCCTCGACCTCGACAAAACTCACCTTACCCGTCACATCGGCGATTTAATCATCGCCTTCACCTGGATGAACGACGAACTGGCAATGGTGATTCTGCCCGCGTTTTGTAAGTATGTCTGATGTTATGTTGATTTTTGGCGCAAGATGACTAGCCATGGCCTGCCGCTGTGCATTTTTTGTGGACTTTAAGAAATACAAAGGGGTATTGATAGCGGAGAATCTACCCCGTGGGATGTGGAAGAAATCAAACAAGCTGGTCGTCAACTATTTGAAGCTAGAAAAAATGAGGCATTTTAATGCCTCACTCGTTCGTTTAGCCAGTTCGCAAAATCTGACGCTGGCGACGACAGGCAAAGTGATGCATACTTAAGTCTGAAAAGTAAACCTCCGTCCAGATCGCCCAGCTGACGGCGGAACTGCTCAGGTTGGAAGTTGAAATGGTCAGTAGGACAGTGCAGACTCAGGCGGATGCGGATACTAAATTGAAGATTGCCCGGATTAACAGCGATACGCGGTTGCGGATTGCGGAGTTGAAGGCGGAGAGTGATGAAAGGCTTGGGGAGATTGGGCGGCGTTTGGATAAGGAAGTGTAAGTTGGTTTTGTGATAATTCGGCGTCTAGTAGCGGACGATTGCCGCCGGTTATTGTATTTGCTTATAACTCTAATATAGGTAAAATGTCGTTATGAACAATATTTCCATCACTGATATTCTTGCGCTTCCGGTGCGGGAGCGCATTCGGCTCGTTGAGCTTATTTGGGACAGCGTTGTCGCAGAGCCTGAAGAGATGGAATTGCCGCTGGAATTTAAAGCCGAATTAGAAAAACGCTTATTGGAGTTTGAGAAAAATCCAGAGGCAGGTTTTTCCTGGGATCAAGTAAAATCGCGTCTTAAAGACGGCTCATGGCGTTCCGCCTGAAGTTTTCTGAGCGAGCTTTACGTGAAATTGGCGAAGCTCAGGAATGGTACGAATTACAGCGTACAGGTCTAGGGGAAGAATTTATCATGGCAATTGAGTTGCAGCTAAAAAGACTGGAGCAGGGGCCATTACTGTATGCGGAGGTAATTCCTGGAGTTCGCAGAACACTCATGCCTAGATTTCCATAAAGTTTGTTTTATGTGGTACGGGGTGATTTAATTCATGTGTTGGCTATATTGCACAGCGCCCAAAGTCCAAATCGTTGGCCGAGAAATCGCTAGCTTATGAGTTGCGGGTGGTTCGATTCGATCAGTTGCGGACGGATGGTATTTCTGGCAAAGGGCGTGGTTGTCGCCTTGGCTTTGATGGAGTAAGATTGCGGGCTTTAATTCTAGCCCGGAGGGAAAAATGCAATTTAATAGATTTACACGTTTCGGTTTTTTTAGCAATTGGGGGTCGTACTCGCCTACCGAGGTGCGATTGCTGGACAAGGAGGCCGAGGTTGGGCAATATATAAATTCTTTGGAGGGGTTTATTAGAGCCAAGGCTCCGGTTAAGTGGTTGATCAATCGGTTTAGGCAGATTGAGTTGAATACCGCGGTCAAGGAGAATGAATATTCGTCCTTGGAGGTTGAGTTGGATCAAATGATTAAGGGAATCAAAGAAATTCGGCTTAACGTGCTCAACCGTGGCGGCAAGGATATACCCAATGCACCGACAACTTTTCCCAATCATCAGCCTGCCGCGCTGGTAGGCGAAATTCAGACTTTTTTGGATTATAGAAAGCGAAACCGGAATAAAGGGGACTTTTTCTCGACCGGTTTTGTGATTCATTATCAGGCCGATCTTAAGCAAAACAATGCGGCCAACTTTCACCAAGTGGTGCGTAGTGGCGGCAAGGTATTGTATACCCTAGATGTCGATGGTATTTTATCCATTGGCGACCCGCGTAGCACTAAGCATTCCGTGGTCGCGGTTGGCAAGCAATGCAAGGCCGCCGGCATTGCGCAGTTGGAGATTGATGACCGGACCGATATGTATAAGTCCATGATCGATCAAAAATCCCGGGCCCTTGACTTAAAAACTCGCTTGGAGAATGGGGAAGATGATCCGAAGAACGACTTGAGAAATAATATGGAATATTTGCAGCATGAGGCCCAATCCCTGGAGTCTCAGCTCAATGGGTGGGTTCCGCCGGTCAATCAGACTAATACTGTGTTGATCGATTTCGACAGCGGCCATTACCATCCTAACCAAGCCTGGAAGGAAGCCATGCAGGGGTGGGCCATGGCGGGTTATAAAGCCAAATGGAATCCTGACTCCAGACGGGTGTAGGAACCAAGCCAATTTGGCTGGATGGGCGGAAAGAATAGACAGGTCTGTTAACTAGATAACTAATACCGCTGGGTGAAGCGTTTTTGGCGGTAAATAGGTGTGTCGCTAGGCGTTCTTGATCGAGTGCGTCTAGCGTTCAAGGAAATTGAGTTAAGCGAGTTTGTTTGCCCTATTCCAACGGTGACACCCGACTTTAATTTAGGCGTAAATATGGGCGACTAAATGGTGAAACCATGGCGGTCGGGCCAGGATGATGATGAAGGCGATGCAGGGCGTGACAGGAAACGGCAATATATCGATGATGAACAAGCTCAGCAGCGCGGTGAAGGTTTTTAGGCGCGGGGCGAAGTGGGAGCGGCTTGTCGGCGGCGGGGTATAAGGCGGATAGTCGTACAAGTGATCGATGAGTTGTTTGAACCAGGGCGGACGGCTAATGACGATGAACATGCCGATCAAACAGCCCGGCGATAGGGGGCCGAAGCCGATGAGGGCGAACACGCTAAACACCGCCAGCAATTTGAGTCGGGCTGAATTGAACATATGAGCAAAAGTTAGGCGCTAGGTTGCCGGCAAGTTTTGGATTATAACCTGGGGTGAACGGGGCGGGTCAATTTCCGCGTTTTAGACGGGTCGTGCGTTTAACAGTGGTCGCCCGTTGGCATGCGGCGGGGGACGCGGCGGCGGAAGCGCCGCGTCCGGCCTAGGGCGGATTGTTGAATCAGGAGCGTTGATCAATCAAGACTGTTCTGCTATGCGTTTGACCGCTTCGGCGACGATGTCCATCAGTTCTTGATCGCCGTGTTGGGTGTATTCGATGATTTGCTTGCGCATGCGCGGCTCCCAGAAGTTGCGGATGTGTTGCTGCACGCCTTGTATCGCCAGTTCGTGGTCGGGTTCGGATTTAAAGAACTGGCCGATGTTGTTAGCCATTTTGACTAGATTATTGTTATCCATGTTGCGTTGCGGTTAAGGTTGAGTGATGAATTAAGCGATGCGGGTGGGTGTATACCACGTGGTTATTTTGTCGGGTAAAGCCGATCAGCGTTAGGCCGCATTCTTCGGCCAAACGGATGGCTAGCGCGGTGGGCGCGGAAATGGCGGCCAACAGGGTGATGCCGACGGAGGCGGCTTTTTGCACCATTTCATAGCTGGCGCGGCTGGTGACCAGCAGCCAGCCTTGGCTGAAATCCGTGTTGCTTTTGGCTAGCGCGCCGATCAATTTGTCCAGTGCGTTGTGCCGGCCTACGTCCTCGCGCACTTTGTCCATGCGGTAGTCGGCGGAAAGCCAGCCGGCGGCGTGCACCGCGCCGGTGATTTGGTTCAGGGTTTGTTGTTGGTACATGTCGTCCATGGCTTGCCTGAGGCGCGCCGCGTCCAGGGTCAGGCCGGGGCCGACCGGCGGCGGCTGGCGCACGGCTTGTTCCAGGCGGGTGGCCCCGCACAGGCCGCAGCCGGTGCGGCCGGTCAGGTTTTTGCCTTTGTCGGCCAAATCAACAGTGCAGGCGTCGGGTATGCTCATTCTGACTTCCATGCCCTTAGCCCGTTGCACCACCCGTACATTGAGCAGATCGGACGCTTGGCGGATGATGCCTTCGGTCAGGCTAAACCCTAAGGCAAAGTCCTCCAGATTCAGCGGCGTGGCCAGCATGACCACGTGCGGTTGCTGGTTGTAGACCAATACGACAGGCACTTCCTCGGCTACGCAATCCTCTTTGCGCAGGTGCAGAGGGCCGCGCCAGACATCGAAAGTGGCTTTACGATAACTGGCCCAGCCCAATTCTCCGAGGTCGTCCATCAGCGTTTACGCTTTTTCGCCGGCCGGGATGCGGTTTTTCAGGAACGAGAGTTGGTCGTCGCTAAAGCTTTGGTACTCTTTTTGCCATTCGGACGGTTGCAATACCTTGGCTACCCGCACCGCGGTGACTTTATATTCCGGACAGTTGGTCGCCCAATCCGAGTTGTCGGTGGTGATGACGTTGGCCCCGGAATGCGGGAAGTGGAAGGTGGTGTATACCACGCCCGGTTGCATGCGGTCGGTAATCTTGGCGTGCATCACGGTTTCGCCGGCGCGGCTTTTCACTCCGACCCAATCGCCGTCGGCAATGCCCAGTACCTCGGCGTCGTGCGGATGGATCTCCAACCGGTCTTCGTCGTGCCAGGCCACGTTTTCGGTGCGCCGGGTTTGCGCGCCGACGTTGTATTGCGACAAGATGCGGCCGGTGGTCAGGATCAGCGGGAACTCACGGCTGGTGCGTTCCGGCGTCGGTACGTACTCGGTCGGCAGGAAACGGCCCTTGCCGCGGACGAAGGTATCCACGTGCATGATAGGCGTGCCGTCCGGGTTGCTTTCGTTGCACGGCCATTGGATGCTGCCCATTTCATCCAGTTTTGCATAGGATACGTTGTGGAATTGCGGAGTCAGACGGGCGATTTCGTCCATGATTTCGGACGGATGCTGGTAGTTCATCGGATAGCCCAGGGCGTTGGACAGCATTTGGGTCACTTCCCAATCTTCCTTGCCGGCCAGCGGGGTCATGACCTTGCGCACCGGCGAAATGCGGCGCTCGGCGTTGGTGAAGGTGCCGTTTTTCTCCAGGAAGGAGGAGCCCGGCAGGAACACGTGCGCGAATTTCGCGGTTTCGTTCAGGAACAAATCCTGCACGATCAGGCATTCCAGTTCACGTAGGGCGTGCAGCACGTGTTGGGTGTCGGGATCGGATTGCGCGATGTCCTCGCCTTGTACGTACAAACCTTTGAAACTGCCTTCGATGGCGGCGGCGAACATATTAGGGATGCGCAGGCCGGGCTCGGATTCCAGAGGCACGCCCCAGGCTTGTTCAAACAGGGTGCGGGTGGCGGTGTCGGACACGTGGCGGTAGCCTACGAATTCGTGCGGGAACGAGCCCATGTCGCATGAGCCTTGCACGTTATTTTGGCCGCGCAATGGGTTGACGCCGACGCCTTCGCGGCCGATATTGCCGGTGGCCATGGCCAGGTTGGCGATGCCGATGACGGTGGTTGAGCCTTGGCTATGCTCGGTGACGCCTAGGCCATAATAGATGGCCGCGTTGCCGCCGGTGGCGTAAAGGCGGGCCGCGCCGCGCAACTCTTCTGCCGGTACGCCGGTGATTTCGGCCATGGCTTCGGGAGAGTTTTGCGGCAGCGCGACGAAGGTTTTCCATTTTTGGTAGGACTCGACGTCGCAACGTTCGTTGACGAAGCTTTCGTTCATCAGGCCTTCGGTGACGATGACGTGGGCCATGGCGGTGACCACAGCCACATTGGTGCCGGGGCGCAGTTTCAGGTGATAATCGGCCTTGACGTGCGGGCTTTTACGCACCAGATCAATGCCGCGCGGGTCGACGACGATCAGTTTAGCGCCTTCGCGCAGACGGCGTTTCATCAAGGAGCCGAATACCGGATGACCGTCGGTTGGGTTGGCGCCGATGACCAGAATCACGTCGGATTGTTTCACCGAGTCGAACGTCTGAGTGCCGGAGGATTCGCCGAGCGTGGTTTTCAGGCCGTAGCCGGTAGGCGAATGGCAAACCCGGGCGCAGGTGTCTACGTTATTGTTGCCGAAGCCGGCGCGGATTAATTTTTGCACCAGGAAGGTTTCTTCATTGGTGCAGCGCGAGGAGGTGATGCCGCCGATGGAATGGCGGCCGTGTTTGGCTTGAATTTGTTTTAAACGGCTGGCGGCGTATTGAATCGCTTCATCCCAGCTGACCACGCGCCACGGTTCGCTGATTTTGTCGCGGATCATAGGGGTGGTGATGCGGTCTTTGTGCGTGGCGTATCCGAAGGCGAAGCGGCCTTTAACACAGGAGTGGCCGTGGTTGGCGCCGCCGTTTTTATCCGGCACCATGCGCACCAATTGTTCGCCTTTCATGTCGGCGCGGAAGGAGCAGCCGACGCCGCAATAGGCGCAGGTGGTGATGACGCTGTGCTCCGGCTGGCCATGGTCGATAACGGATTTTTCCATCAGCGTGGCGGTGGGGCAGGCTTGCACGCATGCGCCGCAGGAAACGCATTCAGACGACATGAACGGTTGATCTTGGCCGGGAGACACGTGCGACTCGAAGCCGCGGCCGGAGATGGTGAGGGCGAAAGTGCCTTGCACTTCCTCGCAGGCGCGCACGCAACGCGAACAGACGATGCACTTGGCCGGGTCGAAGCTGAAATAGGGGTTGCTGTGGTCTTTTTCGGCGGACAGGTGGTTTTCACCGGCATAGCCGTAGCGCACTTCACGCAAGCCGACCGCGCCGACCGCGTCTTGCAGTTCGCAGTCGCCGTTGGCGGCGCAGGTCAGGCAGTCCAGCGGGTGGTCGGAGATATACAGTTCGGCGACGCCGCGGCGGATGTCGGCCAATTTTTGATTTTGCGTGCAGACTTTCATGCCTGGGCCGACCGGTGTGGTGCAAGACGCCGGATAGCCGCGCGCGCCTTCTATTTGCACCAAGCACAAACGGCAGGAGCCGAATGGGTTGAGGCTGTCGGTGGCGCAGAGTTTGGGAATGGATATTCCCGCTTCGGCGGCGGCGCGCATGACCGAGGTTCCGGCCTTGACGGTGACCGAGCGCCCGTCGATTTCCAGCGTGACTAGATCAAGCGCGGCGCTGGCGGGGGTTCCGTAATCAATTTCTTGAGTGGCTGACATAAAGATATCTCCTGTAATCGATTAGGCTTTGACGGGGGTTTGCAGGCCAAAGTCTTCTGGAAAGTGATTCAGCGCGCTCAGCACCGGATAAGGGGTCATGCCCCCCATGGCGCAGAGCGAACCGAAAGTCATGGTGTTGCAAAGGTCGCGTAATAACTCGGCGTTTTGCTGTTTTCGCTCGCCGTTAACGATGCGGTCTATCACTTCAACGCCGCGGGTTGAGCCGATGCGGCAGGGCGTGCATTTACCGCAGGATTCTTCCACGCAAAATTCCATTGCGTAGCGCGCCATTTCGGCCATGTCGACCGTGTCGTCGTGGACGACGACGCCGCCGTGGCCGAGGACGGCGGAAACGGCCGCGAAGGCTTCATAATCCAATGGGGTGTCGAATTGGCTTTCGTGCACATAAGCGCCTAATGGCCCGCCGACTTGCACGGCGCGTATGGGCCGGCCGCTGGCGGAGCCGCCGCCGTAATCGTACAGCAGTTCACGCAGGGTCATGCCGAAAGCGGCCTCGAACAAGCCGGGATGTTTGATGTTGCCGGCTAGTTGCAGCGGCAAGGTGCCGCGCGAGCGGCCGACGCCGAAGTCGCGGTAGTATTCGCCGCCGCGATCAAGAATGATGGGTACGGAGGCTAGGGAAATCACGTTGTTGACCACGGTCGGTTTGCCGAACAAGCCGACGATGGCCGGCAGCGGCGGCTTGAAGCGCACCATGCCGCGTTTGCCTTCCAGGCTTTCCAGTAAGGATGTTTCCTCGCCGCAGATATAAGCGCCCGCGCCGAGGCGGACTTCCAAGTGGAAGGTTTTGCCGCTGTTCAGAATATTTTCGCCGAGATAACCGGCGGCGTTGGCGGCGGCGATGGCTTGGTTCAATGCCAGTTGCGCGTGCGGATATTCGACGCGTAGATAAATATAACCCTGGGTGGCTCCAACCGCTAGGCCGGCGATGGTCATGCCCTCAATGAGTACGAACGGGTCGCCTTCCATGATCATGCGGTCGGAGAAGGTGCCGGAGTCGCCTTCGTCGGCGTTGCAGACGATGTATTTTTGTTCGCTGGGGGCGTTGAGCACGGTGTTCCATTTGATGCCGGTCGGAAACGCCGCGCCGCCGCGTCCGCGCAAGCCGGAGTCGGTGATTTGTTTGACGATGTCGGCCGGTTGCAAGCCTAAGGCATTGCGCAGGCCGCGGTAGCCTTCATGCGCTAGATAGTCGTCCAGGCTGACCGGGTCGGTGAGGCCGACGCGGGCGAAGGTCAAGCGTTGCTGGTTTTTGAAGTACGGCAGTTGTTCGATGTCCCCAACGTATAAAGGGTGTTCCGCGCCGGACAATAGGCCGGCGGCGAATAGGCCGGGAATATCGGAGGCTTGCACCGGGCCATAGGCGACGCGGCCGGTATTGGTTTCTACCTCGATCAGGGGCTCTAGCCAAAATAGTCCGCGCGAGCCGTTGCGCACGATTTCCACATTCAATTTCTCGGCGGCGGCATGCTCTTGAACGGCTTGGGCGACTTGTTCAGCGCCTAGGGATAATGCAGTGGAGTCTCGGGAAATAAACAAGCGGGTCATATTAAGCGCCTTGGTAGGTTGCAAGCAGTTGATCGAGTTTTTCAGGGGTCACGCGTCCGTAAACTTGCTTGTCTATAGTCACGGACGGCGAGCAGGCGCAATTGCCGAGACAATAAACCGGTTCCAGGCTGAATAGGCCATCCGCGGTAGTGTCGTGATAATCAATGCCTAAGGTTTGCTTGGCGTGTTGCTCCAAGGCTTTGGAACCCATGGATTGACAGGATTCAGCGCGGCAGATGTGCAAGGTGTGGCGGCCGGGCGGCGTGGTGCGAAAGTAATGGTAGAAGCTGATGACGCCATGCACCTCGGCTTGCGATAGGTACAATGCGCTGGCGATATCGGCGACGGCGGCGGCCGGGATATAGCCCAGATTGTCCTGTATGCCATGCAATATCGGCAACAAACTGCCCGGCTGGTCTTTATGAGCAGTTAAAATTGCTTGCACTGTGGCTTGTTGAGTTTGGTAGTCTTGCATCATCGGCTCGGTTAAAAATGACAAAAATTTTGCGCCGCGTATTAAAACATGAAGTTACCATGTTTTGCAATGGAGTATGGCAACCGTTCCGAGGCTGACAAAATCGCCGTGGGTGTAGCACTTATAGATCAACGGCTTGATGATAAGTTCCGGTTGGTGAACAGATTGCATGCATATTATAAATGATATTTTTTTTTGTTAAATGATTAATTTTATATGGTTTTTTTTGGGTAGGGGATTTGCTTGGATTTGTCGGCGGCAAGGGTGAGGCGGGGAATTTCGGTGGATTTTCGATATATACGGTTGTATATAATCAATGAGGCTTTTCAATAATAATTAATCTAGATAGAGGATTATGGGCGGTGATATTTGGAAAATAAATATTCCTTAAAATAAGTAAGAGTGCGCAAGCATTTTAAAATTTGCCTTATGTGAAGAACGCCGTCAACCAAAATCTCAATGTGCTGTTGATGCGGCGCTATTTAAAAACGGTTACACGCTTTTACTTAATTAAATAGTAGTTGGCTTGACAATTGAGGTTTGTTCCGGCTTGGAAGGGTCGCTGGATTTTGTACAAGATGCGCGGCTAGGTTTTTTTTGTTACAGTGGCTAGGTTACGTAAACAGATTGTTACATATATATTACAAAATAGGTGTTATCGCATGAATGTATTTGCATATTTTTTGGGTGGTTTATTGGTTTTAACGCCCGCCATGACTCAAGCCAGCGCGGTGAAACCGAAACCTGGACAAAAATCAACGTTGTGCGCCTACAATTCCGGCCCCAAAGAGGGTCAAACGGAAAACTTGAGTGACAAGGAGCCGGTTTTGATCGGCAAGACTTGCGTGGATGGGCAGGGCAATTCCGGTTTTTCGGTAATGGATGAGGTGGAAGAAGAGGCCTTGGAGCGCGAGGAAGCGGAAAAGAGGATCAAGGAGGCTCGAGAAAATCAGCTCACGGGTAAGCATTGAAGCAGGCGCCGGGACATTTATTGCCAAATGTTATTAAAGTTACAATGCGCGTTGCAAAATTTGTGAGGGTATGCAAGATTTTTTTTTGATTAAGGTTAGTTTATCGGTTAAGTTGATTATTTATGTGGAGGGTAAGGGTGCGGCTTTAAGCCGGCATTCAACTTGCGTCGTCATCAAGTTGTCATTTTAGTTGGTTTAAAATTTATTAGCTTAGCTATGCCTACTATAAATTAAAACTAATCTTTAACTCTTGAAATTGGATATTCGACATGTTGCAAGTAAAACTGCCTAAAAAAATCTTGGCTGCCGCTTTCGGCGTTTTGGCCGGCGGATTAATCAGCGCCTCCAGCTTTGCCGCCACTGATCCTGTTATTTTAACTTTCTCCACCGTGGGCGACTCCAGACAAGACCCGGTAGCTCCGGATTCAACCGCGATTAACCCTGCCTTGGTTGGCGTGGGTGCTTGCCCTGTTACTTTCCCGATTACCGATAGCAATGGTAATGTTATCCAAAACAATGGCTTGAATCCTAACCCAGGCTTGACCGGCCAGGATTGCAAATGGCAGCAAAACTCCGCGGCATGGGCAAAAATCATCCGCAACATCCAAGCCCAAAAACCAAACCTGTTGTTCTTTAACGGCGACATGGTCATGGGTTACGGTAAAGCCGGCGTGCCTGTCGCCTCTCGCGCCACTTCTTCCTCCGGCGTAGCCAGCGAAGCCCCTATTACCAGCCCGGCTGTTTCCGACATCGTCGGCTCCGACTTGATGCAATTTTATCAACAATACGGCTTCTGGCGCGGCATGGTGGCCAATTTGATTGAAACCGGCACTTACGTGGTTCCGGTTCCAGGCAACCATGAAACCGAATGTAAACGTTGCGGTAAAGCCTCTCAAGCCGTGAATGAAGCCGCTTGGGTGGACAACATGGGCGATTTGATTTTGGATCAAGCGCGCTTGAACGCCGTGCTGCCTAACAATTTGACCTTGAATGCCTCTACCTGGAATGTAAACAATTATCCCGGCTCCGCCGATGGATTGAACACTAGCCAAAAACAATTGAGCTATTCCTTTGATATCGGTGCATCGCATTTCGTGGTGATCAATACCGATCCAGTGGGTAACGATGGTCACGCGCCTAACGTATGGTTGGGCAACGATTTAGCAACCGCTTACGGCAACGGCCAAAAGCACATTTTCGTATTTGGTCATAAACCAGCCTATTATTACGCTTTCAACGGCTCCAGCCCGAGCTCGACTTCTTCCTTGAATAATAAGAGCGCTTCTTCCGCCAGCACTTTCTGGAATTTGATCACCCAATACAAAGCGACTTATTTCTCTGGTCACGAGCATATTTACAACGTATCTCAACCTAACGGCGGCGCTTCCTACCAAGTAATCGTCGGCGCGGGCGGCTCACCGTTTGAAGATGCCGCCGCCACTGGCACCGCGCCTACCGACCGTTTGTATTCTTGGGCGACCGTAACCATTTACCAAAGCGGTAAAGTGGTCTTGAACACCTATGGCTTCGCACCTACTTCAAACAGCCCGGTCAGTAAATTGGGTACTTTTACCTTGACCAATACCCAATAATCATTTTTGGAAGGCTATATTATGAAATCATTATATGCACTTTCCGCATTGGCTTTGGCGGTTGTATTGACGCAACCAGCCCAAGCCGATGTGTTGGTGGATACCGGCGCGCCTAGTTTAACCGGTTTTCCATTGGTGTTGAATAGCGGCGAGTGGTGGGCAGGTGAGTTCACTACTACGCAGGAAGAAGAGATTACCGGCATTAACGGCTATATTTTGGCTGACGCCGGCAATCCGGATAATGCTAGCTTCACTATTTCCATTTATGGCAATACTACTACTGGCAATGCACCGGATTTGACCAACCCATTGTTCAGCCAGCAAGCTACTTATACCGCCGATGGCTGGAATGGTTTGAGCGGTTTGACCCAGGTGTTGGACCCAGGCAGCTATTGGGTGGCGTTTGAAGTCAATTCAAGCAACTCCTTGCAAGGCTTGCTGCCGGTCTCCGTGGCCAATGCCATGCAAGCGGTGGCTTGGAACGATCCAACCACTACCGGCGGCTACAATGCCATTACCGGCAACGCCTACAACTTTGGCGTACAAATCAACGCGGTGCCGGTTCCGGCCAGCGTTTGGTTGTTCGCTAGCGCGGGTTTGGGTTTGTTGGGTTTCGGCAAACGCCGTCCAGCTTAAATTCCATAAGCCTGTAACCGATACAGCGGCTCAAAAAGCCGCTGTATTTTCATCTCACAGAGAATTAGTTGGTCTGTTAACAATCGGCGTCGGGCGTAAAAAAGGCTGCTTTATTTACCCTGCACATTGGTCGCGGTTAAGCCTTTTGGGCCGGAAACGATTTCAAATACCACGCTTTGACCAGGCGATAGGGTTTTGAAGCCCTCGCCTAATATGACCGAGTGGTGTACGAATACATCCTCGGCTCCTTCATTGGGCTGAATGAAGCCAAACCCTTTGGTGTTGTTAAACCATTTCACTGTACCTGTCGCCATATTTTGAAAGCTCCTTACAAATATACTTAAGAAAAATCGAAGTGCGGTTATTGACGTGACTCTGCCGGCATGTCAGCCGGCGCAATATCAGACCGTTACGGCGAGCGGGGAGCAGGGAGATGGTTACAGTTAAGCTATTTTTAGGGCTTACGATGCGGGATTTTCCGTGCTAGCCGGTAGGCGCCGCAATGATCAGACTACGTTTGACATATCATTCAATAAAGCATTTCGAGCGGCTGCATTTTACCGGGATTTTTTTGCGATAGCTAGGCGGCGCGCGGCGCGCGGGAGTTTTTGATGCTAAGCTTTTGTTAACGCGGTTATAAATTTTTTAGGGCTAGCCTGGACTTGAAAAGTCGCAGGTAACTACCTATATCAGTGGCATGGCAGTTTTTTTATTGAGGTGCGCTTTATGCGAATGGACAAATTAACCAGTAAATTTCAGTTGGCCTTGGCCGACGCGCAAAGCTTGGCGATAGGCCGGGATAATCAGTTTATCGATCCTTTGCACGTGATGCTGGCTTTATTGGATCAAGAAGGCGGTAGCATGAGGCCGTTATTGGCGCAGGCCGGCGTGGTGGTGCAGACTTTTCGGCAAGAATTGCTGCGTGAGTTGGAGCGTTTGGCCAAGGTCAGCGGCACGGCCGGCGACGTGCAGATTTCTCAAGATTTGGCGCGTTTGTTGAACGTGACCGATAAGCTAGCGCAGCAACGCCAGGATGCGTTTATTTCCAGCGAGTTGTTTCTGTTGGCGGCCTTGGAGACGCCGGGCGCGCTGCAAAGCTTGCTGAAGAAAGCCGGTCTGACCGGCCAAGCCGCCGAAAAGGCGATTGAGCACATGCGCGGCGGGCAAAACGTGAACGAGGCCGGGGCCGAGGATCAACGCCAGGCCTTGAAGAAATACACCATTAATCTGACCGAGCGCGCGGAGCAGGGCAAGCTGGACCCGGTGATCGGCCGCGACGACGAGATTCGGCGCACCATACAGGTGTTGCAGCGCCGCACCAAGAATAATCCGGTATTGATCGGCGAGCCCGGCGTCGGCAAGACGGCGATTGTGGAGGGTTTGGCGCAGCGCATCGTCAACGGCGAGGTGCCGGAGGGTATCAAGGGTAAGCAAGTGCTGGCTTTGGACATGGCGGCCTTGATCGCCGGCGCTAAATTCCGCGGCGAGTTCGAGGAACGCCTGAAAGCGGTGTTGAACGATTTGGCCAAGCAGGAGGGTCAGGTTATTTTGTTCATAGACGAGTTGCATACCATGGTCGGGGCCGGCAAGGCGGAAGGGGCGATGGACGCCGGCAATATGTTGAAGCCGGCGCTGGCGCGCGGCGAATTGCACTGCGTCGGCGCGACCACCTTGGACGAGTACCGGAAATATATAGAAAAAGACGCGGCTCTGGAGCGGCGGTTTCAAAAAGTGTTGGTGGACGAGCCGACGGTGGAGGATACCATCGCTATTTTGCGCGGCTTGAAAGAGCGATATGAGATTCACCACAGCGTGGAAATTACCGATCCGGCCATCGTGGCGGCGGCGGTGTTGTCGCACCGTTATATTTCCGATCGTCAATTGCCGGACAAGGCCATTGATTTGGTGGATGAGGCGGCCAGCCGCATACGCATGGAGATGGATTCCAAGCCGGAGTCCATGGACAAGTTGGATCGGCGCTTGATTCAGTTGAAGATAGAGCGCGAGGCCTTGAAGAACGAGGCCGATGCGGCGTCGAAAAAACGCTTGAGCGTGCTGGAGCAGGAAATCGGCGAGTTGGAGAAGGAATATTCGGATTTGGAAGAGATTTGGAAATCTGAGAAAGCGGCGCTGCAAGGCGCGGCGACGGTGAAGGAGCGGCTGGAGCATGCTCGACTGGAGCTGGAGGCGGCGCGGCGGGCGCAGGATTACACGCGCATGTCCGAATTGCAGTATGGCGAGATTCCTAGGCTGGAGAAGGAATTAGTCCTAGCCTCGCAAGCCGAGCAGCATGGAACGACTTTGCTGCGCAGCAAGGTTACCGAAGAGGAAATCGCGGAAATCGTGTCTAAATGGACCGGCATTCCGGTTTCGAAAATGATGGAGGGCGAGCGGGAAAAATTGCTACGCATGGAGGATGAGTTGGGTAAACGGGTCATCGGCCAGCGCGAAGCGCTGAAAGCGGTGAGCAACGCTATCCGCCGCTCGCGCGCCGGCTTGTCCGATCCGAACCGGCCGAACGGTTCGTTCCTGTTTTTGGGGCCGACCGGGGTGGGTAAAACCGAGTTGTGCAAGGCTTTGGCCGAGTTTATGTTCGACACCGAGGAAGCGATAGTGCGCATTGATATGTCGGAGTTCATGGAGAAGCATTCCGTGGCGCGCTTGATCGGCGCGCCGCCGGGTTATGTCGGCTATGAAGAGGGCGGACACCTGACCGAAGCGGTGCGGCGCAAGCCTTATTCGGTGATTTTGCTGGATGAGATAGAAAAGGCGCACGCCGACGTGTTTAATATCTTGCTGCAAGTGCTGGACGATGGACGTTTGACCGACGGCCAGGGCCGCACCGTGGATTTCAAGAACACGGTGGTGGTGATGACTTCTAACCTGGGTTCGTATTTGATTCAGGAGTTGGCCGGTTCGGAAAACTACGCGGCGATGAAGGAGGCGGTCATGGGTGTGGTGTCGCAACATTTCAGGCCGGAATTCATCAACCGCATCGACGAGGCGGTGGTGTTTCATCCGCTGGACGAGGCGCAAATCCGCGAGATTAGCAAAATCCAAATCGGCTTGCTGCAACGGCGCTTGCAGGATAAGGATATTGGTTTGGAAGTGTCCGACGCGGCGCTGGATTTATTGGGCGAGGCCGGCTTCGACCCTGTATACGGCGCGCGGCCGTTGAAACGGGCGATACAGCGCCAGTTGGAGAATCCGTTGGCCAACGCCTTGTTGTCCGGCCGCTATGCGCCGGGGGATACGATCAAAGTGGACGCGGACGGGCTTGGTTTGCATATTGATTGAGGCCATGGGATGAAACTCAATCCGCTGGATGACGTTTGACGTTCCGGCGGGCGGAGTTTGCTTTTTTAGAGCCAGGGCTGCAAGTGGGCGCGCCAGATTTCTAGTTTCTCGGCGGCGTTCAGGCGGGCGTTGGCTGGGCTGGTGGAGGGCAGTTGAGTGTGGGGGTAGCCGGCCGGCAGGCCGGGGAGTATGTGTTTGCGGAACAGGGCCGCGGCCGCGCCGCCGTTGCAGTAGATGTGTATTAGCGTGGGATGGGCGCGGAGCAGGCCGGCTATGTCGTTGCATTGCCGGTCGTCGGCTTGGATGTCGCTGTCCAGGCTGCCGCGGCGGCGGCAGCTTTGCAGTACGTCCCACAAGGCCATGCCGCTTTCGGTGAGCCGCCGGCAGCGTTCCGGGTAGCCGAGGCCGGGGCCGGCGGCGGTTAGTTGGCCGAGTATGGGCCAGAATTGGTTGCGCGGATGAGCGTAATATTGGGCGGCGTCTAGCGAGGCGACGCTGGGCATGCTGCCGAGGATCAGTAGGCGCGGGTTTTCGCCAATTAGCGGCGGAAAGCCGTGAATGATGGGCGGCGCGGACATAAATTAATCGATTTCGCCCTCGCGCAGACGGTAAAATTCAGTTATGAATGCGTCCAGGGTGCGGGTTAGGATGGCTTGCCTGAGGCCGCGCATCAGTTCTTGGTAATAATACAGATTGTGGATGGTGTTAAGGCGGGGGCCGAGCATTTCCTTGCATTTGTCCAGGTGTTTTAAATAGGCGCGCGAATAGTTGCGGCAGGTGTGGCAAGCGCACTGTTCGTCCAGCGGGCGGGTGTCGTGCTGGTAGCGGCTGTTGCGGATTTTGATGACCCCGTGGCGGGTGAACAGGTGGCCGTTGCGGGCGTTGCGGGTGGGCATTACGCAATCGAACATGTCCACGCCGCGCCGCACCGCTTCGACGATATCTTCCGGCGCGCCGACGCCCATGAGATAGCGCGGTTTGTCCGGCGGCATGGCGGCGGGCAGCATGTCGAGGATGCGGCGCATTTCCTCCTTGGGTTCACCCACGGACAGGCCGCCGATGGCGTAGCCGTCGAAGCCGATGTTCGTCAATTCGGTTATGGATTCCAGGCGTAAATCTGGATACATGCCGCCTTGCACGATGCCGAATAGCGCCGCCGGATTGTCGCCGTGCGCCTGTTTGCTGCGTAGCGCCCAGCGCAAGGAAAGGCGCATGGAGTCGGCGGCTTGTTGATGGCTGGCGGGGTAGGGGGTGCATTCGTCGAAGATCATGACGATGTCGGAGCCCAGATCGCGCTGAACTTGCATGGATTCTTCCGGACCCATGAAGATTTTGCCGCCGTCTATAGGCGATTTGAAGGTGACGCCTTGTTCGGTGATTTTGCGCAGCGCGCCGAGGCTGAAGACTTGAAAACCGCCGGAATCGGTGAGTATGGGTTGCTCCCAGCGCATGAAGCCGTGCAGGTCGCCGTGGCTTTTGATGACGCCGGTTCCGGGACGCAGCAGCAGGTGAAACGTGTTGCCGAGGATGATTTGCGCGCCCAGTTCACGCAATTCGTGCGGGCTGACCGCCTTGACCGAACCGTAGGTGCCTACCGGCATAAACATGGGAGTAAGCGCTTCGCCGCGCTCGAAACTGAGCTGACCGGCGCGGGCTTGGCCGTCGGTTTGTTGCAGTAAAAATATCATTCGCTTCGTGAGGCTTGGGCTATTCCCGAAATGCGCCGGGCGTGGGAGCGGTCAGTCCTTGGCTAGGCGTTTGTGTATGCTTTTGCTTAGCGCGGCGATAAAGTCTTCCGGATTTTCGTAAGCTTGTTGCTTGATGAAAGCGGCTACTTGGGTCGCTAGTTGTTTGGTGTCCGCGATTTCTTGCAGCGAACGGCCGCAACCGGTGCAATATTCGCCCTCTTGGTTGCATTGGTCTTGACATGGGGTAAATCGCATGATCTGTCTCCAAAGGCGGCAAACCGGGTATTATACCTGTTAAATGGAGATAGGCTGGTATAATCGCCGTTACGGATTTGACGTTTTTTAGGAGTTTTTGTGTTCAAGCTTTTAGGCCTGTTGGGCGCGGCAATGTGGCTGGCGCCGGATTTGGCGCGCGCCGCGGAAGCGTCGCGGCCCTTGGATTTAACTCATCATTGGGCCGGCTATTTTTCGCTGACGGTGATGGTTGCGGCGTATATCGCCGCCATGTTCGAGGAGGCCACTGAATTACGCAAATCCAAGCCGATGCTGGCGGCGGCGGCGTTGATTTGGTTTGTGATTGTTTTGGCCTATCGCCAGCAGGGCGGCGACGGTTTGGCGGTGGCGGCGTTCAAGAGCAATCTGCAAACCTATATAGAATTGCTGCTGTTTATCATGGTGTCGATGACTTATTTGAACGCCATGGAGGATATGCGGATTTTCGAGGCGTTAAAAGCTTGGCTGGTGCGCAAGAATTTAAGTTATAGGCAATTGTTTTGGATTACCGGCTGGTTGGTGTTTTTTATTTCCAGCGTGGTGAACGGCTTGACCGCCGGTTTGCTGATGGGGGCGGTGGCGGTGGCGGTCGGCAAGGATAACCCGCGGTTTACCGCCCTGGCCTGCATCAATATCGTGGTAGCGACCAATGCCGGCGGTTCGTTTAGTCCGTTAGGGGGCATTTCCACTTTGTTTGTTTGGCAGCACGGCATGTTGTCGTTTACCGAATTTTTTAAGTTGTTCATTCCGTGCATGGTGAATTTTTTGGTTCCGGCGACGGTGATGCATTGGGTATTGCCCAAGGGCAAACCGGTCATCAGCGCCGAGCAGGTGGTTTTGCCGCGCGGGGCGTTTAGCGTGATGGCTTTGTTTGCCTTGACCATAAGCCTTGCGGTCGGTTTCGACATGGTTTTACATCTGCCGGCGGCGGCGGGCATGATGGCCGGTTTGTCCTTGCTACAGTTTTTTTATTTCTATTTACAAAAAACCGGCGACAAACAAACGGTGGATAAACAAGATGTCGCCAAGGCGAATTACGCCATGTTTTTTGGTGGCGGCGATATGAATAAGGCCTTGCTGGGCGAAGAAAATTTGGATATTTTCGAGAAAGTGGGCCGTTTGGAGTGGGATACCTTATTGTTTTTTTACGGAGCCATGATGGGCATTGGCGGCTTGGGTTACATCGGTTATCTGGACGCCATTTCGCAGATGCTGTACGGGCAGTTTAGCCCGACTTTGGCGAATATTTTGATCGGTTTGTCCTCCGCGTTTGTGGATAACGGCACCTTGATGTTTGCGGTGTTGACCATGCATCCGGATATTCCGCCCGGCCAGTGGTTGCTGTTGACCTTGACCTTGGGCGTGGGCGGCAGTTTGTTGGCGATAGGCTCCGCGCCGGGCATTGGTTTGCTGGGGCAGGCCAAGGGCGCTTATACCTTTAGCAGTCACATGAAGTGGTTTCCGGTGATTTTGCTAGGTTATTTCATCAGCATAGGCGTTCACTTCTTGTTGAACGCGGATGCATTTTAGTCGGGCCTGAGCCGGGGAGCGGGAATGAGCGGAGTTTATGATTTTACGGTGATGGATATCCATGATCGCATGGTTAGCCTGGGCGCGTGGCGCGGTCAGGTGTTGTTGATTGTGAATACCGCTAGCCGCTGCGGTTTTACTCCGCAATACGCGGACTTGGAAGTTTTGCAGCAACGCTACCGGGAGCGCGGATTTTCGGTGCTGGCGTTTCCGTGCAATCAATTTGGCGGGCAGGAGCCTGAAGCGAATGCCGGGATTCAGGCTTTTTGCGCCACTCAATTCGGCTTGAGCTTGCCGCTGTTCTCCAAAGTGGAGGTCAACGGGCCGGCGGCCGCGCCGCTGTTTCAGTTTTTACGCCGGCAAGCGCCGGGATTGTTCGGCAGCACTGCAATCAAGTGGAATTTCACGAAGTTTCTGGTCCGCCGCGACGGTTCGGTGTTCCGGCGTTATAGCCCAATGACTCCACCGCTGGCCTTGAGCGCCGATATTGAAAATTTATTGGCGGACTAGCGGTTCATTATCTAATAGTTAGATATACTTTTCTGTAATAACCATTTTACCTAGATTCAAGTTTTTCATAATATTGAAATACCGCCCGCGCCGAGGGACGCTTTGAACGTTTTCGGCGCATAGGGCATGCCGCCGCGCCGTGCAGGGTTTGTTTTTTTTCGGCGTAGCGGTTTCAATCATGATACGTTTGACAAATAGGAACGTCTAATTCAATGAATCTTAACCAAATTGAACTTTTGCGGATTTTGCAAGAGACCAATTTCAATCAATCCAAGGCGGCGGAAAGATTGAATGTCGTGCAATCGGCGGCCAGCCGGCAATTGCAATTATTCGAGGAGGAATTAGGTTCGCCGTTATTCGAGCGGCACGGGAAAAAATTGCTGGGTTTGACCGCCTTGGGCGAACGCATCATGGAGCAGGTGGAGTCGATCAATCAAGCGAAAAAAAATATTCATGCCATCGCCGACGATTTTAGGGATAACCGCAACGGGTGTTTGCATATCGCCACCACGCATACGCAAGCCAAGTATTTGCTGCCGGGACCCGTGCAAAGATTTCGCGAGCGGTATCCGGATATGAGTATTTATATGATTCAATCGTCGCCGGATGAGTTGATTCAGCATTTGCATCATCATCGGGCGGATATCGCAATTTGCACCGAAAAAGTGGACGAGGATGAAAAGTTGGTGATTAAGCCCTGCTATGAATGGAGCCATATCGCCGTGGCCCCGCCGCGGCATCCGCTTGCCCAAGGCGAGTTGACGCTGCAACGCTTGGCGACTTATCCGCTATTGACTTATTCGCAGGGGTTCACCGGTCGCTCGAACATTGAGCGGGCCTTTCGGCAAGCCGGGGAGAAAATGGACATCACCTTGGCGGCGGCCGATTCAGATATCATCAAGACTTATGTTAGGCTGGGCCTAGGGGTGGGCATTATTTCCAGCATGGCGTATGAAGAGGGTAACGATAGCGATTTGGCGGCCATGGATTTATCGCATGTGATACCGCGCTCGGTGACCAAGATCGCTTATTTGAAGCATTTGTACTTGCCGACCTATTTAAAATATTTCATTAACGAGATATTGGCGCAAGCGCCGCGGGCGAGGACGTAATACCTTAAGTTTGCGGGATTATTTTCCGGGTAAAGTGAGCTATTTGCGCGGCGGTTAGCCCGGTGATTGCGGCTTATGTCCACGGCATCCCATTGCGTCAATATTCACCCGCTTTAAATCGGCTCGGCTCAAGACCCCGGCTGTTTGCCGCGTTGCTCGGAGCGACAAATAATCGCTGTGGCCATGCTATTGCCGAACATGTTGACGGCGCTGCGTCCCATGTCCAGCAATTGGTCTATGCCCAGCAGTAATAATAGGCCGGCTTCCGGGATGTGGAACATGGAGAGGGTTCCGGCGATCACCACCAGCGAGGCTCTGGGAACCCCGGCCATGCCTTTGCTGGTGAACAGTAATATCAGCAGCATGAGTATTTGGTCGTGCGGGGGCAGTTGCATGCCGTAAGCTTGGCTGATAAATAGCACGGCGAAGGTCATGTACATCATGCTGCCGTCCAGGTTGAACGAATAACCCAGGGGCAGCACCAGACCGCATATTTTGGCGTCGCAGCCGTAGCGCTCCAATTGGCGCAGTAATAAGGGATAGGCGCTTTCGCTGCTGGCGGTGGCGAAAGCCAGCAGCATCGGTTCGCGGATGTGGCGGAACAAGCTTAAACAGCGTTTGCCTAAAATCAGGGCTGCCGCCGCCGCCAGCAAGGCGCACAACAATAGCAAGCCGAAATAAAAATCGACGATGAGGCGGCCGTAAACGAGCAGCACTCCCAAGCCTTTTTGGGCGATGATGGAGGTCAGCGCGGCGCAGACGGCCACCGGGGCGAAGTGCATGACGTAGCTGGTGATTTTGAGCGTGATATGCGACAAAGCATCCAACGCGGCTATCACGGGGCTGGCCGGTTCTCCCACCGCGGCGCAGGCCGAGCCGAAAAACAGGGAAAACACCACGATTTGCAAAATTTCATTGTTGGCCATGGCCTCGATGATGCTTTTGGGAAACACGTGTTCCGTGAATCCGGCCAGGGAGGGTTTGACCGTGGGCAGGTCGGCGGCTTCTTGCCCGCCGGGCAGCGGCATTTGCAAGCCGACGCCGGGTTGCAGGGCGTTGGCCAACAGCATGCCCAGCAGTAAACTGATGAGCGATACGGTGAAAAACCAGAGGATGGCCTTTAGGCCGATGCGCCCCACCGCGTGCGCGTCTCCCATCCGGGCTATGCCAACCACCAGGGTGGAGAACACCAGCGGCGCGATAATCATTTTTACCAGGCGCAGAAATATATCCGTCAGTATCCGGCATACTTCCATGATGGCCGAGAGCGGCGGACTGTCAGCACCGGACGGGGCCAAGGCCAGATTTAAGCCCTCGCCGATGAAAATGCCTAGGATTAGGCCCAGGGCGACATGCAGGGTTTGCCGGTTGGGGCGGGGTGAATTCATGGATTTGGCTCCGGGCGTTTTAGGGACTGGCGGACGTTAATTTCTCTTAGGCCAATTCGGCGAGCTTATGCTATAAAATGAGCCGCTGTAAATAATGAAATGACGCCTCATGAGCGGGGTAGTTAATATAATAACTTAAGTTCGGCGGACGCACGGATTAGGTTCACGCTGAATCATATCTATTTGGAGGAGCATCATGAAAATAATCATCGGATTGACAATTTTTGCGGCGGTATTGGCCGCGGTTGCGTTTTTTTTGCGTAAACAAAAGCAAAATGAGTCGCAGGATTTGCAGCGGGAGGTCGGCATTAACCGTCATTCGCCCGCTATTCGACCGTCAGAGGATTCATCCGGCGTTTCCGCGCCGCGCGCCGCTAAGGAAGCCTTGAATGAAGCGGTGGCGGGTCTGACCCAGAAGCCGGCTGAGCCAACGGCGGGCGGGATAGCCGCGCCGGCTGAAGAGTGGATTCCGGAGGATTCCGCTTTAAGACGGCATTATTTATCTGAAAAAGCGGCCCGCAAGTTGGCGCTTAGCAATCCTTATCCCACCGATTCCGCGTTGCGGCGGCATTACGATACGCAAGCGGCCAATTGGCTGGGCGCCACGAAACCCGCGCTTGGCTTGACGGCGGTATCCGCGCCGGAAGCCGCGGCGGCACCGGTGGTTGACGTTAAGTCCGTCCCGCCAGAGGCCAAGGCGGTCATTCCCGAGGATTCTGCTTTACGGCGGCATTTCCTGAGCTTGTTGCGCTCGCAAATCGAAGCCGAATTGCCGCCGAAACCCAGCGACAGCGTGTTGCGGCGGCATTACCAAACGCTGGTGCAAAGCAAGCTGGACGCGTATTTGCGCGAGTTGACGGCTTAATTTGAAGGTTTAGTTTATCGCCGCCGCCATTCCGGCGGCGGCTAACCAAAATTTAGCCGGATTTTTTCGACAAGGCCTTGGCCAGGGCGTCGCCCAAGGCGCTGGGCGTCGCCGGCTGAACGGTTTTTTGCGCTTTTCCTGGGGTTTTTTGCGGCTTTTCGGCGGACGCTATGTCGGAGCGGTCCGGATTTTTCTTCATGCTGAGGGAGATGCGTTGCCGCGCCAAATCGACTTCCAGCACCGTGACTTTGACCAGATCGCCGGTTTTAATGACTTGATGCGGGTCTTTGACGAATTCGTCGGCTAGATGCGAGATATGCACCAGGCCGTCTTGGTGCACGCCGACATCGACGAATGCGCCGAAATTGGCCACGTTAGTGACCATGCCTTCTAATTGCATGCCGGGTTTGAGGTCGGTGATTTTTTCCACGCCTGCCTTGAATTGCGCGCTTTTGAATTCAGGGCGCGGGTCGCGGCCGGGTTTTTCCAGTTCGCGCAATATGTCGGTCACGGTGGGCAAGCCGAAGTCGGCGGTGGTGTAATTGGCGGCGTTTAAGGAACGTAAGAATTGGCTTTGGCCGATGAGTTCGTTTATGGTTTTGCCGGTATCGTCGAGGATGGTGTTGACTAGCGGATAGGCCTCCGGATGCACCGCCGAGGCGTCCAGCGGGTTGTCGCCGTGCATGACGCGCAGGAAGCCGGCGGCTTGTTCAAAGGTTTTTTCGCCGAAACGGTTGACGTTTTTCAACTGCCGCCGGTTGACGAATGGGCCATTCGCGTCGCGGTAGGCGACGATGTTTTCGCTGATACTGCCGTTGAGGCCGGCGACTTGCCGCAGCAAGGCGGCCGAGGCGGTGTTGACGTCTACCCCGACGGCGTTTACGCAGTCTTCCACCACCGCGTCGAGCGTGCGCGCCAATTGGGTTTGGTTGACGTCGTGCTGGTATTGGCCGACGCCGATGGCCTTGGGCTCGATTTTGACCAGTTCCGCCAGCGGGTCTTGCAGGCGGCGGGCGATGGATACCGCGCCGCGCAGGGAGACGTCTAGTTCGGGAAATTCCTTGGCCGCCAATTCTGAAGCGGAGTAAACCGAGGCCCCGGCTTCGGAAACCGTGATTTTTTGCGCCTTGATTTCAGGGTGTTGCTTGAATAGGTCCGCGACCAGTTGATCGGTTTCGCGCGAGGCGGTGCCGTTGCCGATGCTGATCAGATTGACTTGGTGCGTTTGGACCAATTGCGCCAGCGTGGCGATGGATTCGCGCCATTGATTTTTCGGCTGGTGCGGGTAAATGGTCGCGGTGGCCAGCAATTTGCCGGTGGCGTCCACCACCGCGGCCTTGACGCCGGTGCGGATGCCGGGGTCTAAACCGAGGGTGGTTTTCGGTCCGGCCGGGGCGGTCAGGAGCAGATCGCGCAGATTTTTGGCGAAGACTTTGATGGCTTCTTGTTCCGCCGCTTCGCGCAGGCGTTGTTTCAAGTCCAGATCAATGCGGGTGAAGAGTTTGATTTTCCAGGCTAGGCGCGCGCTTTCAACTAGCCAGACGTCGGCCGGTGAGCCGTTGGGGTCCGCGGGCAGGCGTTGCGCGGTGAATTGGGCGCAGAGTTGCTGTTCTGTTGGGTCGTCCGCCGCCGCTAGCAGAGTCAGATTGAGCAGGTCCTCATTGCGACCGCGAAACAAGGCCAAGGCCCGATGCGAGGGTATTTTCGCAATCGGTTCGCGGTAATCGAAATAATCCTTGAATTTGGCGGCTTGCTCGGCTTTGCCCGTCGCCACGGAGGCTTGCAGGACGCCTCGTTCCCAAATTCGTTCGCGCAGCGCGTGCAGTAATTCGGCGTCCTCGGAAAGGCGCTCCATCAGGATTTGCCGCGCGCCTTCCAATGCTTCCGCGGCGTCGTTAATCTGCTGCTCGGGATTCAAATAGGCCAAGGCGGCTTGTTCCGGTATCAAGCCTCGGTCTGCCAGCAAGGCGTCGAGCAATGGCTCCAGGCCGGCTTCGCGGGCGATTTGCGCCTTGGTCCGGCGTTTGGGCTTGTAGGGCAGGTACAAGTCTTCCAATAGGGTTTTGGTTTCGGCGGCGAGTAGGCTTTGCTCCAGTTCCGGCGTCAGCTTGCCTTGATTGCGGATGCTGTCAATGATGGTTTGCCGGCGTTCGTTCAGTTCACGCAGGTAAAATAGCCGGTCCTCCAGGGTGCGCAGTTGGGTGTCGTCCAATCCGCCGGTGGCTTCTTTGCGGTAGCGGGCGATGAACGGCACCGTGGAACCTGAGTCCAGTAGTTCCGCGGCGGCGGCGACTTGTCGCGGATTGACGTTTAATTCTTCTGCAATTCGTTGAATAACATCCATTTTCTTGTTTAGAGCACGTTGGGAAACCTTTAATTTTACCAGGATGCGCCGATAAACCCAAGAAAGCCAAGCCGGTTGTTCCGTTTGGCTTGGCTTAAGGCGCGCTTTTGCGCTTAAACCCGCAGCCTGATTCTCTCCATGGGCGCGGCGAGGCCGCCTAGGATGACCGATAGCAGAACCGCCGCGAACCATACCACTATTTTATTGATGTCAAGAGCTTTTCCAGCTTCAACCGCCAGGGTGTAGCCGATGCCTTGCCATAGATATATGGAGTAACCCGCCTTGACAAATGGGCTTAACCAAAATTGATCTATGCAAGATTCCATTTTTTTGAGAATTCCGGTGGACCTGTATCCCAAAAAAAGGAAAAGTGAAATCCAAAAACATGAAAAAATAAAAAAGATGTGATTAGGGGGGAATTTGTTGACTTGCATGTCCATGACTTTGAGATTCCAGTCATTGAGGGCAACCAAACCTACCATCAATAAAAGTGATGCCAGCGCGATCAAGCCGAATCTGGCGCGGGAAAAATAGTCGGCGGAACGCGCCAAGTAATAGCCAAACAAGGCGAAGAGCAGGTAAAAGAGAATTTTTTTGGCAAAATCCGAGCCGGTAAATTGAATTTTGGTTGATGCATAGGCCAGGATGGCGATGCCTAGGAGCAACAGTAAAAAATTTGGATTCTTGAACGGCCGCAATTTTGCGGCGAATGGCAGCAACGCGGATACGAACAAGAATACCGGAATAAACCATAGATGTAAATCCAGCAAATTTGAGGTAAAGCCCTTGCCGAAGTTGAACGGGTTTATCCAAGCGATAAATAAACTCCAAAAATTATACTCTCCGAATTTTCCTAGCCCCGGCCAAAAGTATAATAGTGCAATACAGGCGAGCGCGTAAACCAAGTAAGGCGTTAAAATTCTGGTAAACCTGGATACTATGAAAAAGAAATATTCCCTTGCTCCAAACGGGATTAATTTTCTGGCTCTTGAGTCTTCGTATTGAAAATAGGCGTATCCGGAAATAATGAACATCGCCGGCATTTCAAATAAAAACAATGAGCTTATTGATTGCGGCAGCAACCGCAACCAAAACAGCCCATGCACAATAAAGACGATGTAAAGCATTAAAATACCGCGCGTCAAATCAAGTAATTTTACTCGCATAATGAATTAGGTTCGCCCATGAAAAAAGCTATGTTTAAAAATAGCAACAATTTGAGGAAATAAATATTAACATAAAATTTATGGCATGGCGGTTAGCCCCGCCGTTTGCATGGCGGGAAGTTAAGCCCCGCTCACATTAAGGCGCTGATGTAGCCGCAACTTTTGCTTGCATGGGCCTGGATGTATAACAATGGTTGCCCTTCGGCGGCGGCCTCGGTAAGATTAGTATGTTTAGCGCTTAGCTGGCGTCAATTCCGCTCCGCGCGTTTAAGCGCGCAACGGGATGGCATCCAAAATAACCTAATAGAAGATAAAGGCGTAACATTATGAAACGTAAGGTTCTGTGCTTTCTATTCATCTTTTTCGCATCGCGCGCCGGATTCGCGGGCGATAGAGATTTTACCTTGTGCGCGGTCGCGGGCTTTTACGAGGTCACCGATAACCGGTTTTTAACCGATCTCGCCGAGCGGGTGGCCGCCAAAAATAATTTGTTCGGCGATGAAAAATGCACTCAAGCCATCAAGGCGGGCAAGGAGGCCGGGGAACGGTTTAAAAAACCCGGCGCGCAACGCACCGAGATTGACATGCAGATCATTCGGTCTTCGATTCAGTTCAGCAATCAAATCTACGATGCCATTTTGTCGCGGGTAAAATTTTAAGCCTCAAAATACGCTGGCCGAGCAATAGCTTGCGTGACGCCTATTGCCGGCCGCGTGCATTCTGTTTGCGGCAAAGTTTAATTTCTTGCAATTTATCTGCTAACTTCATATAATCGCGCGCTTTTTTCCCAAGGCGTAAAACCCTCTTTTTCATACTTTAAAATCTACATGACCACGCATTTAATGCCGACTTACGCAAGACAAGCTATCACCTTTACGCATGGTGAAGGCGCATGGCTGTGGGATGATCAAGGCGCGCGCTATTTGGACGCCTTGGCCGGCATTGCGGTTTGTAATCTTGGGCATGCCCATCCGGCGGTGCGGGATGCTATTTGCCGGCAAAGCGGCTTATTAATCCATACCTCCAATCTGTATCAGGTGGCTTTGCAAAGCCGGCTGGCGGATAAATTGACCCGGCTCAGCGGCATGGATAACGCGTTTTTTTGTAATTCCGGGGCGGAAGCCAACGAAGCGGCGATTAAACTCGCCCGTAAATACGGTCACCAGCGCGGCATAGATCGGCCTTTGATCGCCACGGCGCACAGCAGTTTTCACGGCCGTACCATGGCTACCCTGAGCGCGACCGGCAACCCGAAAATTCAACAAGGGTTTGCTCCGCTAGTGCAGGGATTCGTCCATGCCCCTTATAACGATGTGAATGCAATGGCCGAATTGGCGCATGATAATCCCAATCTGGTTGCCATTTTGGTGGAGCCGGCGCAAGGGGAGGGCGGCGTCAACCTGCCGGACGCCGATTATTTGAACCGCTTGCGCGAACTGTGCGATCAGCGGCAATTGTTGTTGATGACCGATGAAATTCAAACCGGCGTTGGCCGCACCGGGCGTTTCTTGGCTTATCAGCATAATGCTATTTTGCCGGACGTCTGCACCATGGCCAAGGCCTTGGGCAACGGCGTGCCGATCGGCGCTTGTCTGGCGCGCGGCGCGGCGGCGGAAATTTTGACCGCCGGCAGTCATGGTTCTACTTTTGGCGGCAATCCATTGGCGTGCAGCGCGGCGTTGGCGGTTTTGGAGACTTTGGAAAACAGCGATTTGATCGCTCAAGCCGCCGACAAGGGCGCGTATTTTTGCCGCTTGCTGCAATCCGGCTTGGCGGGGCATGCGGCGGTCGTCGACATCCGGCATTTCGGTTTAATGATAGGCGTGACGCTGTCCGAACCTTGCGCCGCCTTGGTGGCCAAGGCGCTGGCCAAGGGGGTGCTGATTAACGTCACCGCCGACAGAGTGGTGCGCCTGTTGCCGCCGTTAGTGATTGATCATGCGCAACTGGAGCTTTTGGCGCAAACGTTGACGGAACTCATCCAAGAAAATTTTCAATAACCCATACTCATGCAACCAAGACATTTTTTGACCCTGCTGGACTTAAGCCGCGACGAGTTGCGCGCATTGATTCAACGCGCCATTCATTTGAAGCATCATCCCGACAGGGATTATCAACCGCTTAAAGGCAAGGTGCTGGCGATGATTTTTGAAAAATCCTCCACTCGCACCCGCATTTCGTTTGAAGTGGCCATGGCGCAGTTCGGCGGCTCGGCTTTATTTTTATCGCCGCGCGACACGCAATTAGGCCGCGGCGAACCCTTGTCCGATACGGCGCGGGTTATTTCCAGCATGGTGGACGGCATTATGCTGCGCACCAATAGCCATGAAACCGTGACCACGGTTGCGGAATATTCTCGCGCCCCGGTTATTAACGGCTTGACCGATTTGCATCACCCTTGCCAATTATTGGCCGATATGCAAACCTTTTTTGAGCTGCGCGGCGATATCGCCGGTAAAACGGTGGCCTGGATCGGCGACGGCAATAATATGTGCCACTCTTATATCGACGCCGCCCGCCAATTCGATTTTAAGCTGAATATTGCGAGCCCCAAGGATTATCAACCCCTGCCGGACATTGTCGCCTCCGCCGCCGACAGGGTCGCTCTTTACGCCGATCCGCTGCTGGCCGCGCGAGACGCGGATTTGATCGTTACCGACGTTTGGGCCAGCATGGGCCAAGAAGAGGAACAAGCCAAGCGCGAGATTGCGTTTAAGGATTTTCAAGTCAATCGCGCCGTCATGGATGCGGCTAAATCGGATGCCTTATTCATGCACTGCTTGCCGGCGCACCGCGGCGAGGAAGTCGCCGCCGAAGTGATAGACGGTCCGCAGAGCGTGGTATTCCCGGAAGCGGAAAATCGCTTGCACGCTCAAAAAGCCTTGCTGGAATTTTTAATCAAACCTTAAATTCCGCGGCCGGCCTTGTACTTGGCGGCCCAGCGCGAACCTGGGCGAATAGGGATTAATTCGCGGTTTATGCTTAAATCCGCTAAAATTAGCGGCTTATCGCGCCGCGTGAACCGTAATTTGCCGCCCGGCTTGTATCCCCGCGTTTCTACTGCCGCCGGCGCGAAAAGAGTTCTGGTTATTAACCCCGTTACAGGATTAACATTGTGAAAAACACCTTGGCTTTAACCTTATTGTTATGCAGCGTCGCTCAGCTAGCCCAGGCCCGCACCGCCTATGTGACCGACAATGTGGAAATCCCCTTGCGCAGTTTCGATAGCGAACGCAGCAAGATAGTCAAAATTCTCGGCAACGGCACGCCGGTCAATATTTTGCAGGACAGCAATGAAAACGGCTATAGCTATGTGCAGATCGCTAATGGGGTGGAAGGCTTTATCCTGACTAGGTTTCTAAGCAATGAACCCGGCAGCCGCACGCAATTGGAAGGCGCAAGCAAAAAGCTTGAGCAATTGCTGGAGGAGAATAAACAGTTAAAAGCCGCGCAACTTGCTAATCAAGACGTCGTTAAGGAACGCGACAGAGTGAGCGCGGAGCTGAGCGAACTGCAACAAACCGCCGCCAACGCCATTCAGTTGAAACAACAACGGGACCAATTGCAAGAGCAAGTGGTCGGCATCGAACGCGAATTGCAGCAATTAAAGCGTGAAAATCAAGCGCTGAGCGATACCAGCAACCAAGACTGGTTTCTCTACGGCGGCGGTCTGGCCTTGTCCGGCGTGTTGCTGGGTTTCATTTTGCCGCGCATGAGCTGGCGCCGCCGCTCCAGCGGTTGGGGCGATACGTTTTAATTCATAATTATAATTATTCTATTCAGGAAACCCTTCCGCATGTCCGTACAAGATCATTCAAACCGAACTTTTTCCTCTCTCGTGGTTGACGGCATGGAGCGCGCGCCTAGCCGCGCCATGCTGTACGCGGTAGGTTTTAAGCCCGAGGATTTTAATAAGCCGCAAATCGGGGTCGCTTCCACCTGGAGCATGGTGACGCCTTGCAATATGCACATCAACCGTTTGGCGGAGGACGCCGCCCGCGGCGCGGACAACGCCGGCGGCAAGGCGGTGATATTCAATACCATTACTATTTCCGACGGCATTTCCATGGGGACCGAGGGGATGAAATATTCCTTGGTGTCGCGCGAGGTGATCGCCGATTCGATTGAAACGGTGGCCGGCTGTCAAGGCTTTGACGGCTTGGTCGCCATCGGTGGTTGCGACAAGAATATGCCCGGCTGCATGATTGCCCTGGCGCGCTTGAATCGTCCCGCTATTTTTGTTTACGGCGGCACTATTTTGACCGGTTGCCATAACGATAAAAAGTTGGATATCGTGTCGGTGTTCGAGGCGGTCGGCGCGCGCGCCAACCAAAAAATCGACGACGCGGAATTGGCCGCGATTGAGGCCAAGGCCATTCCGGGCGCGGGTTCCTGCGGCGGCATGTATACCGCCAACACCATGGCCTCTGCCATTGAGGCCTTAGGCATGAGCTTGCCGAATAGTTCGGCGCAGGCCGCCATTTCCGACGATAAACGTTTGGATTGCGAACGCGCCGGCGCGGCGGTGCTGGACTTGTTGCAAAAAAATATCAAGCCGCGCGACATCATGACCAAGCCGGCGTTTGAAAACGCCATTACCGTGGTTATTGCGCTGGGCGGTTCCACCAATGCGGTGCTGCATTTATTGGCCATGGCTAATGCCTGCGATGTTGAGCTCAGCTTGGACGATTTCAGCCGCATCGGCGCGCGCACTCCCATGCTTGCCGACTTGCGCCCCAGCGGCCGTTACTCGATGGAGGAGCTGGTGAGCATCGGCGGAATCGCGCCGTTGATGAAAACCCTGTTGCAAGCAGGCTTGCTGCACGGCGATTGCCTGACCGTGACCGGCAAGACCTTGGCGGAAAATTTGGCGGATGCGCCGGATTATCCCGAGCGGCAAGACATGATTCACTCGTTGGCCGACCCGATTAAAAAGGATAGTCATTTGGCGATTCTGTACGGCAATTTGGCCACCGAAGGCGCGGTGGCGAAAATCACCGGCAAGGAAGGCTTGGTGTTCACCGGCCGGGCGAAAGTGTTTGAGGCCGAGGAACAGGCTTTGCAAAGCATTTTGAATGGCGATATCGTCAAGGGCGATGTGATAGTCATCCGTTATGAAGGGCCTAAGGGCGGCCCCGGCATGCGCGAAATGTTGTCGCCTACCTCCGCCGTCATGGGCAAGGGCTTGGGCAAGGAGGTGGCCTTGATAACCGACGGCCGTTTCTCCGGCGGCACGCACGGCTTCGTGGTGGGCCACATTACACCTGAAGCCTTTGCCGGCGGGACGCTGGCCATTGTGCAAGACGGCGATGAAATTACCATCGACGCCGAAAACAAATTGCTGACCTTGCACGTCAACGAACACGAAATCGCCCGCCGCCTGGAAAAATGGAAGCAGCCGGCCCCGCGTTACACGCGCGGCGTATTGGCCAAATACGCTAAATTGGTGAGTTCCGCTTCTACCGGCGCGGTGACCGACAATTAATAAATGGCGTGTTCTCCGGCGCGGAGGTTTATTTGCGCCGGAGCGCTTAGTTAACAATACCTTGTGTCGGCGCTAAATCCACGTTGGACCCGCCGGGATGAAAAAAAGATGTCAAAAATCTGTAAGAATGCTTGAGTTGTTAAAAAAATACTGTATAATAGTCTGAATACATAGGGTCGTTAGCTCAGCCGGTAGAGCACCGCACTTTTAATGCGATGGTCGTGCGTTCGAATCGCACACGACCCACCATCAAATGCAATACAAATTAAGCAGTTATCGTGAAAGCGAAGCTGCTTTTTTTATGCCTGACATTTGCGTGTGTAATTCTGGTGTAATTGCGGCAAAAGTTTTAACTAAGAGTTTTCCGTGGTTCGATAGCGTTGTTCTAGCTTTTCCATGGCGTCACGAATATGCTCGCCATTTTGATGACTGTATCGCACAACCATCTGCAATGTTTTATGACCACTAATTCGCTGAACGGTTGGCAGATCAACGCCAGCCTGAACAAGATGGGTAATCGCTGTATGCCTTAGCGTATGCCTGAGAACCTGCTTAACATCAAGCCCTGCCTCGGCAACTACCCTCCTAAACGGTTTCTCAATACTGATAGTATGCCCTGTCTTGGATGACGGCGACGGGAATAACCAAACTTGTTCAGGTTCAGCCGCATCAAGATACGCTTTCAAAAAGTCGGCCAAGTGCTTTGTTATCGGTTGCTCTCTTGCACCGGCTTTAGCCTTTGGTATAAAAATAACCTGCCGGTTAATATCAATATTTTCAAGCCGAATACTGAGAATCTCCATTTTTCGCATTGACGTTTCCAAACCGATTACGATGAATGGATATATATCCCGATTCTGATCGTCCTTGGCCGAATCTATCAAACGAGAAATCTGTTCCGTAGTCAAATACGTTATTCGGCTGTTTTCAACTTTTAGACGCTTGACTTGTGCAGATTTTAAATCCAGCCATTTCCATTCAACTGCTTTATTAAGGAGATGGGATAGCACGGCTAATTCGCGATTCACTGTTCCTGGCGTTACTGGGGTAACTCTTGCGCCAGCCTGGCCATTTTTTCCAATTTTGTCACCCCCATGAAGCGAAGTATCCTGCAATCGTTTTTTCTTATAGCGCTCGATCTCGGATGATGTAATTTTTTCCAACGGCATTGAACCAAAAAACGGTATCAGATGCTGACTAAGTCTTTGGCGTTTACTTGGAATATCTTTGCCACCTTCATGTTCCAGTTTTTCCAAATAATTATCGGCGGCTTCTCGAAAACCTAGCGCTAATTTCCGCCCCTTAGGTAAGCTTAATCGCTGCTGTCGTGCGTCTGTCCGGGCCTGTTCAATAAAGTTTTCGGCTTGTTCGCGAGTAACGCCTTCACTCTCTTTGCCAATGACTCGATGTATGCGCTGACCATCCACCATAACGTTGACGGTATAGCGACCATCTCCGTTAGCTAGTCGTTCGAAAGTAATTCCATGTTCGTGCAGTTTTTGCCCGGAAGTTAACTTCCTGACATTGGTTCTGGTTAATGTTGAAAACTTTAATCCCATTTGTATTTTCCTCAGAACGGAATATCATCATCAAATTCGTCAAAAGACTGAACTGGTTGAAGAGGAACGTTTTTTTTAGGCCCAGGAGCTGCCAATTTTGGATATACCGATCCGCTGGCAACTTCGGATTCCATTTTTTCAACCCATTGACGTGCTGTCGGCATGCCTTGCGAATAAGCCGCTGTCAAATCAGGCCAATGCTTTCTCAATTTTGGAAAAACCATGTCTTCTAGCACTCCCCAATCCCAATGAACTACGTTATTTCGCCTTGAACGTGCGGGATGTAGCAACGTACTATCTAGCAATAATTTCCAAGTTTCCTGTTCTTGATGGGTCAAAAGCTCTGGATACCTAATCGCTAATCGAACAAAACGTTCGGATTCATCAACATCCCAAAGTTGGTTAGCCTCGTCTTCTACAGACACATCTTGATCTCCTTGAAATCCAGAACCGATATAAAGCTTTACTTCTCTTAAGCTCTGTTCCACAGCCCATTCAATAAAGCTTGATACTGTTCTGCGTTGCTTTCTTGCGGCTAAGTCCGCTAAATACCTTAATTTTTGATCCAAACGTACAGATACCGTTTCAGAACGATTAAGCTTGCCGCCACTTTCACTACTCGTTTCCTTTTTTTTCATTAATCACCTCATCAAATGTTCTATAAAGTTCCTGTTTATTCTAGCATACATGTGCTGACTTTACACACGAAGAATTTAGTATTATGATTGAGCCGTAAATGGATACAAAAGGAAAACTTAATGACATTGTCAGTATCAGCAGTACAAATTCGCCTTTTCCCCGATGGTCGCATGAATGCTAAAGACGCCTCGGAATACGTAGGCCTCAGTGAAAAAACGCTTGCAATGATGCGGTGCAAAGGCACCGGTCCTCGCTTCATTAAGCGTGGTCGGATTTTTTACTTCCAGAAAGACTTAGATGAATGGCTATCCAGGGGCGCTGCTGTCAGCACAGCTCAGTGCGGCAAGGCTGGTAGATAAAAATTGATAGTTGAACTCTTTACGGTTTTTATGGAGTAACCGGCAAGTGATCGACACTAAGCTCAATAATTTTTCTTGCCTATCCGACGCAATAGCCGCTTACGGCTACCATCCCCCTGACTCGGTAATATTGGACGGCAATATTCATCGCTTCGCCACTGATCCGCATAAAAAACATTCCAAGGATGGTTGGTACGTTGGGTTTGATGATGCCAGTGGCCGCGCGGGCGCTTTTGGTAGCTGGCGAGAAAACATCAAAATTACTTGGACAAGCAATAACGCTCGCCAGCTTAGTGCGTCTGAACTGGCCGATATTGATCAAAAACGCAAAGATGCCGAGACAGCACGGCGTAACGCCAAAACCGAAGCTATTAAAAGAGCTACCGACATTTATCAAGCAGCCAGTGAAGCCGGAACTTGCGCTTATCTGAATACTAAAGCCATTGATCTACCTACGAGCGTCCGATTTGCCGTTGACTTGAACACGGAAACACTCGGGTTCAAGAAAGGCAAGCCGCTATCCGGTTTATTGGTTCCGATCTACTCACCCGCCGGAGATATTGCCTCTCTCCAATTGATTCTGGATAACGGCAAAAAATTATTTATGAAAGGCGGCAGTACAGGTGGTGGCTGGTTTGGGATTGGCGATTGGAAGGAAGCTACGATTATCGTCATCGCCGAAGGCCTAGCGACCGCGCAATCCATACATCAATGCACCGGATTGCCGGTTCTAGTGGCGTTTTCCGCCAATAACCTAGAAAAAGTAGCGCAAATGGCGCGCGGAAAAAATGCCCAGACGGAAATTCTCATAGCAGTTGACGGCGATAAGACCGGACGTTTGCATTCAGCGAAAGCCGCCAAGGCCGTTGATGGCCGACTTATTGAAGCCCCAGACTCAAAAGACTGGAACGATGTCCATGTCGCCGCTGGTGTTGAAGCTGTGCGCCAAGCATTTGCCCCCATAGTTCAACAAGACAGTGGTTGGCGCAACAACTTGATCGTCAAACATAAGCCCGATGGCACACAAACTGTCTTATGCCGTGTGCATAACCTCATCCTATTCCTAAAGCACACACCGGATTTCAAGGGGCGTGTGCGGTTCAATAATTTCACCAATCAGATTGAGATTGATGGAAATAGCCTAGACGATTCAGCTCTATACACGATCAAGGCCGAACTGGAAAAAAAATACATCCCTGACAAATTGCCAACTAAGGATTTGGAGGAAGCTATCCAGGTTGTGGCCAAGGAAAATCAATTTCATCCGGTGCGTGATTATCTGATTGCGCTTAGCTGGGATGACAAACCCAGAGTTATGCAGCTTTTTACCGACTATTTTGGCGCGGAAGATAGCGATTATGTCCGAGCGGTATCTCAATCCTTGCTAGTTTCAGCTATCGCCAGAGTCATGAAGCCTGGGTGTAAAGTAGACACCATGGTGGTGCTGGAAGGTGAACAAGGTTCATACAAATCAACGGCAATTATCGAATTATTTTCCTTGCCATGGCATGCGGAAACCCAGGCCAGCGTCACCGACAAGGATTTTTTTCAAAATCTTAACGGCAAATGGGTCATGGAATTCGGCGAAATGGCTGGCATCACCCGCGCAGACAGCGATCACATCAAGCAGATTCTCACCATACGCTCTGACAGGTATCGGCCTTCCTACGGCAAGCGTAGCCAGGATTTTCAAAGGCAAAACATTTTCATGGGTACGACTAACAACAACACCTATCTGCGAGATGCAACAGGAGCCCGGCGCTATTTGCCGATTGCCAGCAATAAAATTAATCTGGAATCCATCAAACGAGACCGGGATCAGCTCTGGGCGGAGGCGCTGTTTTTATACCAAAACGGCGCTACGTGGTGGGAAATTCCTAATGCTCAAGAAGAGCAGGAATTGCGTTATGACTCCGACGAATCCTGGGAGGAAAAAATTGCTCAATGGTTGATTGGGAAAACAATCGTAACCACAGGAGAAATCCTTGAAAACGCCCTCGGCATCGAAGTTGCCAAGCATGGCAGAAGCGAGTTGACCCGTGTCGGCCATATCATGAATCGGTTTAAGTGGAAGAAAAAGAATGACACGGTCGGAGGGCAGCGCGTATGGCGTTATCACCGTTTCTGACGTTCAACTTGGTACAACCTGAGTTCAACCCCGTACAACCCGCAAACGCGCGCCACGGCTGGATTCGTTCAACCTGTTTAACCTTGGCTAGTATTTTAAATATTTTCGCAAAACACCCCACACAAGCGGTAACCACTTATTTATTAATAATCTCATCGAAAAGGTTGAACGAGGTTGAACAGGTTGAACAAACCCAGATATACCAAGTCGTCCAGACGTTCAACCTGGCGTTCAACCTGTTCAACCTTAACAAGATTTGTCCATCAATATGGAGCCGTCATGAAAACTGTTAAACCGCTATTACACCGATTAACCCAAATCATGATCGAGTTGCCGATGGATTGCCGGCGATTCGCTTTGTGGTTTGCCAGAATCTGGAATATCCCCTTTGGCGTTTAAAAACTAGGAGGCCAAATGTACGAGTCATTCTATAGGTATACTCAACGCCTTCAACATCCGGTTCGGCGGCGAGAAAGACGCACCAACCGGGGTGAGATTAAGCCCGGCAGCAGTTCCGATCAGGTACTGAACTTGCTCAAGGAGGAGCACCCAAAATATCTCACGCGCGCCCAAATCGTCAAGCGGCTCGACGTTCCGCCAAAGTCGATTGATTGGTCGCTCAATTATCTGCAAGCGCTCGGCAAAATCCGCGGCCACTCCGCCCTTGACAAGCGCTCTCCACTCTACAAACAATACCAGTACCGCGATGAACGGAACAAAGCTTAGCAAGCAACAGGAGGCATTTTGTCATGCCTTCATTCGCACCGGCAATGCCTCGGAAGCCTATCGGGAGGCTTATCCCGCAGCCAGGGAATGGAAGCCGGAATCGGTAAACGTCACCGCTTCGAAACTGCTCAACAATACTAAGGTTGTACTAAGGGTTAGTGAATTGCGGGAAGTCATCAACGAACGCGCATTACTCGAAACCACCACGATTATTGAACAGATCGACCATGTGATGATGGCGTCGGTGAAAAATATCATTGGCGCTGACGGCAAGGTGTTAATGCCTCAAGAACTGGATGACAAAACAGCGGCGGCGGTGGAGTCGTTTGAATTCGACCCGGAAAAAGGCAAGGTCAAATACAAGTTTCACGACAAACTCGGCGCGATTGATAAGGCTTGCCGGATTAAGGGCTTGTACGAGGCCGATAACCGGCAGAAAAACCCGGTAGGCGAACTGTCTCAGGAAGTATTGCAGTTGATCAAGGAACGGCTGATTCAGGTCAAACAACAGCGGAATTTGTCGTAGTCATGGATTTAGTCGATTTAGACTGGATTGAAAACCTGTCGAATGAGGGTATTTTGTCGCTGGAAGCGAATGTTCACTACCACATGGATAGAGGCAAAATCGCCCGTTACGCCCCATACGCCAAACAAAAGCAGTTTCACGCCGCCGGTCTGACTCACCGGGAACGCCTGCTAAGGGCTGGCAACCAAAACGGCAAAAGCTTTTGTGCGGGCGCTGAAGCTTCTTATCATTTGACTGGTGAATATCCTGATTGGTGGGAAGGTCGGCGCTGGGACAGGCCCACCGTGGTGTGGGCGTCCGGCGAAACCGGCGAAGCCACCCGCGACAATCCGCAACGGGTGCTACTCGGCCCACCCAAAGAAGAAGGCACCGGTGCGATTCCGTTACGCTGCATCGGTGAGCACGGCATGGCAATGGGTACGGCGTCGCTATATGACTATGTGAAAATCAAGCATGTGTCCGGCGGCTGGTCGTTGCTGCGGTTTAAATACTACGCCCAAGGCCGCCGTAAATGGCAAGGCCCGCCAGTGGATTTTGTTTGGTTTGACGAAGAACCGCCAGAAGACATTTACGATGAAGGACTGGCGCGGACTATCGCCACCGGCGGTATGGCGGCCATGACCTTTACCCCATTACAAGGCATGTCCAGCGTGGTGCTGCGCTTTTTAGGCAAGGACAAAACGCCTGACCGGGCCGACATCAACATGACCATCGAGGACGCCGAACACATCCCGGCGGCGGAACGTGCGCGGATTATCGCCAGCTTTCCAGCACACGAACGCGAAGCGCGGGCCAAGGGCATACCTACCCTGGGTTCCGGCAGAATCTTTCCGGTGGCCGAAGAGGACATCAGCGTGGATGCATTCCCGATACCCGCGCATTGGGTGCAGATTATCGGCCTGGATTTTGGCTGGGATCATCCGGCGGCAGCGGCAAGACTGGCCTGGGATAGAGACGCTGACTGTATCTATCTTACGCACACTCACAGGGCAAGAGAACAAACGCCGGTATTATTCGCCCCGGCAATTAAAGCCTGGGGCGAATGGATACCCGTCGCCTGGCCGCATGACGGCTTGCAACATGACAAAGGCAGTGGTGAACAATTGGCCGAACAATATCGCGCCACTGGATTGAATATGCTGGAGGAACGAGCTACCTTTGAAGATGGCGGAAATGGCGTTGAAGCAGGGGTGCTGGACATGCTGGAGCGCATGCAGACCGGCAGGTTCAAGGTATTCCGGCATCTAACGGATTTTTTCGAGGAATTTCGCCTTTATCATCGGAAAGACGGTAAAATCGCTAAGGAAATGGATGATCTGATTTGCGCGGCTCGGTATGCTGTGATGATGAAGCGGTTTGCCATCACGAAACCGAAACAGGTGGTTTTTAAGCGGCGGGGGTCGCCGATGGCGGTTTAACTTGAATGGCAGGATTCGACCCAGAGCAGACGAACGTTTTGTCGCGCAAACGGCAAAATAGTAATCTAAAGCTGCCATTCGTAATGGTCGTGAAAACGGTATCACGCAGGGAAGTTAAATGCTGCGACAAATATATGCAACATTTAAGGTATTGATATTAAAGCGCACTTGTTCTGTTGCAAAACTTACCGTTTGTGCGACAAAAAATTTGTTACAAGAGCTTGAAAAATTTAAAGTTGTCCCTATATCAAAGATGCTTAATTTTTACATAGGAAAAAATCATGGCTTCTTTTGAAATAGCACACATCAGAGAGCAAGGAGTTGATCTCATCATTGTACCTCTTGATTCCGCATTCGGTAGTAAATCCAAAAGGGATCAAAACGAAATAATAAACTCATTACAAGATTGCGCATCATCGGCAGGGTTGGCGGGTACAGTAGTACCTGTTTGGCGTGTGGGAAATAGCCACGCGTTTATTGCCCCGGATAAATGGCATCCCTTCTTCAAATCATTTAGGTGGAATGATATTCTTAGAAATATCAATAAAAAACTTACTTGCGGATAACGTAATAATAAATTTTAATCTACCACTTCTGGCTTGAACATAAGACAAAACGGCACGGTCTATTTAACTAATGTCGCCGACTAAAAAACCTTCAGTGTGGCGTTTTTTTTGTGTCTAACGTTTGTCGTAAAACTTAACCTTTTTGCAACATCAATGATCAAAATCGGTTCTTAAGCCGACATTGAAATTTAAAAACCAATGTCGGCTATTGGCCGATAGCTACCCCTTCTCACCAATCACCTAGCCTCACATACTACAGTTTTCCACTGTTAAGAGGTCTGGCGCATGTCCACCGAACCCGACTATTCCCTGCTCACGCAGGAAGAGATTGACGCCATTCAGGCGGAGCCGTCCCCGGATGAGCTGATCACCATGCGACAAGCCGAGGACGCGGCGCTGTTTCCCGATGACGCCGACGATGAAGAGGCACTGAATACCAAAGAGACGATTGAGGGTTCAGCCGATGATTCGGCCCAGGCAGCGGTTGATAAACCCACAGTCATTGCCGATAGCTCTGGCGATCCTGTCGCCGCTGATGTTCCAGTCACCGACGCCAAGCCTGTAGTTCCCACCGACACCGCTCCCCGCTACGACGCCAAACTCCCCGACGATTACGAGCAGCAACTCGACCAGGTCAAGACCGAGCGCGCGGCGTTAAAAGAGCAGTACAAAAACGGCGAGCTGGATTTTGATGAGTACGAGGAGCAGCGCGAGGCCTTGGCCGGCAAGGCGCAGGCTTTGCGCGAGCTGCAACTGAAAGCCAGCATTTCCCAGGAGATGAACGCGCAGAACGCCCAGCAAATCTGGGAGGCTAAGGTTAAGTCGTTTGTCGGTCAGGTGAAGGCGGAGATTGACTATAGCGCCGATGGCGCGAAGGCCAGCGACTTTGACGCCTTCATTAAAATGCTGGCCAACAACCCGGCGAATGGCGATAAGCCGATGGACTGGTTTTTGTCCGAAGCGCACAAACGCACATTGGCGCTGCATGGCGTGGCGCTTAAACCAGCGCAGTCCCGCCAATCTGCTAAGGACGCACGTAAGCCGCCGGTGGGTGATTTACCGCAAACCCTGGCGCATGTGCCGGGCAGTGATGACGCCGCCGAGATTCATGGCCGCTTTGAGCATCTGGACAAGCTGGACGGTCTGGATTTGGAGATGGCGCTGGCGCGAATGTCGCCCGCCGACCGTGACGTGTATTTGCGGGGCGGCTAATGGATGAGTCCACCCTGGTTTTGGAAATCCGCCCCGGCGATACCGTGGTCACTCGTTCCGGCCTCAAGCTGGAGCTGGTGCGTAAATCCGGCAACAAGGCGCGGCTGCGTTTCGTCGCGCCCAAGGATGAGAAGATCGAACTGATAAAAAGTCACACACCGGCTTGATCGTTTGCGCCTAGCCTTGCAGACTGGCGCTTAATCTTTTTCGGACGCGCAAGAGTGCTCCATTATTTTTACCGCATACGAGGTATTGATTATGGCTCGCACGATTGTGGGGTTGAATGACAGTAAATCAGTCAAGCGCTGGTCTGGCAATTTAGCCTATGACGTTTCCCAGCAAAGTTATTTTTCCAGCCGTTTCATGGGCACAGGGCCGCAGTCCGGCATGCCGATTCAGATTCTGACTGATTTGGAGTCCGACGCCGGCGAGATGATCGATTACGATCTGGTCGCGGAACTGCGCACCGCGCCGATTGAAGGCGAGGATATTCAGGAAGGCAAGGAAGAAGGCTTGCGCTTTTATTCCGATCAGGTTTATATCGACCAGGCCCGGCAAGGCGTCAACACTGGCGGCCGCATGACGCGCAAGCGCACCTTGCATAACCTGCGCGAAGTCGCCAAGAAAAAACTCTCCGACTACTGGGCGCAAGTGTTCGACCAGCAAATATTCATGTATTTGTCCGGCGGGCGCGGTGTTAATCCCAACTACTATTTCCCGCTCGGTTACGCCGGACGGGCCAATAACGCCTTCACCGCCCCGGACGCCAACCACCAGCTGTACGGCATAGCCACCGGCTCCACGCCAACCTCAGACGCCAGCATCACCACGCAAAACGTGTTTGCGTTGGAACTCATCGACCGCGCCAAATCCCAAGCCGACGCCCAAGGCGGTGGCGGCACCGGCATTCCGGTCTTACAGCCCTGCAAGTTCAATGGCGAAGAGACCTTTGTCTGCGTGATGAACACCTATCAGGAAAACGATTTACGTACCAACACCCAAACCGGCCAGTGGCTGGACATTAACAAAGCCGCTACCCAAAGCACCGGCTACAGCAGCAATCTGTTCAAGGGTTCGCTGGGTATGTACCGGGGCGTGATTCTGCACTCGCACCGCAACGTCATCCGCTACAACAACTGGGGCGCGGCGGGCAACGTCTGGGGAGCGCGGGCCTTGTTCCTGGGCAATCAGGCGGCGGTGATCGCTTTCGGCTCGCCCGGCACCAATATGCGTTTTGATTGGTACGAGGAAGCGCGGGATAACGGCGACAAGGTGGTGATTTCCACCTCCACCATTTTCGGTGTCAAAAAATGCACCTTCGACTACTCCGGCGGCTTGGGCTCCTCACCGCAGGATTTCGGCGTGTTCGCGCTCGATACCGCCACCAGCAGACAGCAAGCCTAAGGAGGATTTCATGTTTACCGCCAATAACCCGTATTTGCTGCAACAAAAAGCCGTGCTGACTAACGACACCGTCAGTTTACAGGAAGCGCGTTTCACCTTGGACTGGAACAACAGCGCCGTCACCGCCGCCACCGTGGCCGGGGATTTGACGCTGAACAATATCGGCGCGGTGGGTATTCTGCCCGCGGCGGCGATTCCTAAATTCATTACCCTGGACGCCGATTTGCTGGACAGCAACGCCACGCCGACCTTGCAATTCAGTTTAGGCGTCATGGCTCCCAAATGCGAGTTCTGGGGTTACATCAATGGCACGACATTAGCCGTGTTGCAAGTGTTAAGCAACAGCCAGCTATTAGCGCAATCGGACAGCGGCGGCGCGGTGACCTCCGGCTTGGTGTTGACCACCGCGCCGGTGCTGGGCAGCAACAGCGGCGCTAACCAAGTCGTTCAAGGCACGACCATTGCATCAGGAACCACGATTAACGTCGGCGCCACCGGAACCATGACCGTCAGCGCCAGCCAAACCCTGGGCAGCGCCACCGCGCCGGTGTTGTTTACCGGCTATGGCTTGTCTACGTTAGCCCAAGATGGCGGCGGCGTGTGGGCCACCGGCCTAAAAACCGGCCAGTTGGCCGCCGATCCGACCGCCGCCTTTGCCGTGGAGTCGGCCAGCAATATCAACAACCCGCTGTTTACCTATCCCATGGCGCGCTGCAAGGCGGTGAACTACGACCGCATCCTGGGTTTGCAAGTTACGGCGGTCCCAGCCACCGCCAACGCAACGCTTGGAACCACGCTGGAATTGGGCTTGACCTTGTTTTATCGCGAGGCTTAAGCGCATGAAACTGATCTCAACCCTGGAACCGACACTGGAAGGTACGCTGTTGGCGGAATTCGGCGCGGTGGGCTATTTGTTTGAATCTGATACGGAAGGCTTGCTGGTGGCGGAGGTTAGCGACGACGAACATGCCTTGCATTTGCTGGATACCGGGCATTTTTACGCCTACGACGACAAGGACAGTTTACCTGTGCCGGAACTTGATTTGAGTGAAAGCGGCGCTATCGCCGCGCCATTGATCGAGAGCCGCCAGCCTCCCAAACCGCGTAAACGGAGTTAGGCATGGACGCCACTATCCGCGTGGTCGATTTGTTGGCGCAAGTGCAGCTCACCCTGGTGGACACGGCGCAAACCCGCTTCAGCCTGCCGGAGTTGCAGACCTATCTGAACGCCGCCTACCGGGAAATCGTCAACATCCGTCCGGACGCCAGCACCGACATTGGTGTGTACACCTGCGTGCCGGGTGTTAGACAGGATTTGACTTCGGCGGGTAATTTTCCAAACGCGGTGAAACTGGTCGAGGTCTACCGCAATCTGGCCGCCGAGAGTAATCAGCAGGCGGTGATTCAGATTGAGCGCAAGACGCTGGACGATCAACGCCGCGGTTGGCCGAATGATCCAGTCTCACTAAACATCGAGCATTTTATCTACGACCCGCGCGTGCCGTGGCAGTTTCTGGTGTATCCACCGGCTGCTATTGGCGCGCAGCTTGAGGTTGCTTATTCAGTGACTCCTCTGCCGCACGCCTTGAGCTTGGCGCAATTGCAGAACCCCGCCACGCCGGACACCATTAATCTGGTGGACGCCTACGCCAACGCTTGCCTGGAGTACATCAAATACCAGTGCTACACCAAGGACGCGGGCGACCCCAGCAACGCGGGGCGCGCCGTGGCGCATTTCAACGCCTTTAATCAATGCCTGGGCGGCAAGACCGCCTCGGACAAGGCAGACCAACCGGGGGCGGCATGAGAGATGGCGTGCCACTCCTCAACGGCATGGTGATTGACGCCGAACTGATACCGGCGCTGGCCGCCTATCTGCAACGGGTGAAGCTGGTAGTCGGCAACCGGGATTTTGATAACGGCGACGTCAGCGCCAGCAACCCGTTGCCGGTGGCGGTGATGACGCCATTGAGCGTGACGGCGGCTAATCCGTTATCGGTGATCGCCGATATGCCGTTAGCGATTACGGCGAGCAGTCCTTTGCAAATGACCACGGTGGTGCAGGCTTCGGATGGCGTCTGGCTACCGGTTGACAGTTTGCCGCAAGCCTTTAGTTACGACGCCAACGGCCATTTAATCACAACGACCGCCACCTACAACGGTAACGCCTATTTCAAAACCGACACCTGGACGAACGGCAAACAAACCGCCACTACCGGCTGGGTGCTGGGTACAGCGCCAACCGTCCCGCCATCGGGCGTGGCTTTTATTAACGCCAACGGCGTCACGCTGAATTGGCTGAACGCTTCCAACTCTATTATTGCGTGGGATTGATATGACGCTTTTACCTCATAGTTTCGCGGGCTCCACTTCGTCCATTCCGCTCAGTTATCTGGACGATAATTTCAATAATTTAAACGCCGGTAAAGTCGCCTGCGTCGGGGGTTTGTCCGCCGCCGATTCCGGCGTCAGTAACGCTGCGCTGATTAACGCCGCATTAACGCAACGCGGCGCGGTGCGTATCGTCAACGACGGCACGAATCCCAAATATTTACTGGCTGCCGCGCTGGTGCTGCCGTCCTACACCATGCTGGTGATTGATCCCGGTGTAGAGTTATGTCACGCCACCGGCGCGGCGCATAACGTGCTGACCAATTTCAATGCCAACCAAGCACCGCAGGCTGTGTCCAGCATCGCGCTGGCGGCGGTGACCGTGCCAAACGGTTACAAAATGGCGGCGACCGTCACCTTCTCCGCTGCGCCGACGGGTTTTGTGGTGGGGGATTTTATTGAGCTGCAAGGTGACCCAAACGCCAAGTTCATCGGCATTTTTAAAGTCAGTGCGGTGAACGCCTCCTTGAATACGGTGACGTTGTATCTGTCCCAAGGCTACGATACCCTGCCGCAGACCATTACCGCCAGTATGACCGCAAAACCGGCGGATGGCATTATCACGGTAACCGGCGGCGGCCGCATCAGCGGCAACGCCACCAACGGCGGACTGACTCGCACCAATAACTACAATGAGCACGCCATCGTGTTCAATAACGTCACCGGCTTGCTGATTGACGGCTTGGAAGGCTGGGATACGCTGGAATATTTTATTTGCGGCGCGAATCTGCAATCGCCGGTTATCCGTAACATTCACGGCAATGTGCCCAAGGACGGTATACATATTTACGGCCCGTGCTGGGGAAATGTCGAGATTGACGGAGTGACCGGCGTGTTTGGGGATGATAGCGTCATCATCCAGCCGATTGATGGCCCATCCTATTTGCCATGGATGCCGCCATATTCCGGCGGTTCATTCTTTGGCGGCGCTAAAATCCGTAAGGTGCGGCCCAAGTGGAGTAAAAACACGGCTTCGGTGGCGTTTTATCCCGCCTCCGGCGCAGCGGCGGATTTAGGTTACGGTTTATATGGCAGTTACGCCATTGATAATTGCGGCCATGAAGATCCGAATAACGGCGGCAACGGCTTGGGCTCATCCCCGGCGTTTCGCATGGGTAATGGTTACGTGCCGTTCGCCAGTGTGGTTATCGACCGCTTGACGCTCAGCGATTGTTTCGGCGACATATCCTTGGATAACGGCGCGGGGCCTGCAATCAGTGTGCATAAGCTGGTTATCGATAAATGGACTAACGTCGTGGCAGGACAAAAGACTGCGTTAAGCATCAACCTTGGCAACATCAAAATCGATAGCGTGGATATTGTTCGCCCCAACGTGGATACGCCCACCACTGTTTTGACTCCCAGCCGGTACACGCCGTTCGTGATCCAGAACACTGCGCAGATTACGACGTTTCATCTGGATAATCCCACCTTCAACACCAGCGCCGCCAATAGCGTGATTGGTATCGCCTGTTACGCCAACGTCTCGAATTTCATCGTGACCAATCCGGTGACAACTGGCGGCAACAATAATTTTAATATCCTGACCTCCACCAATGGCGTGAACTGGAGCAATACGCCGTTACTCACCCTCAAGGACGCCGATATGTCGAACTGGGTCAACGCCTCGGGCGGCTGGGCCTTGAGTATCGGCGGCTCCGCGAGTCTGGATGTCAACGTCATCGGCGGTAAAATCGGCGTAAATCCGGTATTCAACATCTATGGCACGAACGCCGTGGCCTTATCCGGGTTTGGCGTGGACTGTCCCGCCGGGCAAGCTCTTTTTGTCACGCAAACCATGGCTAACGTGACGCTGAAAGAATGGCGCGGCGCGGCCAAGAAACAGCGAGTCACGCCTACGACCGGCGGCACGGTGACCTTAAGCGGTTTAACGGGGCGGGATAAAGTCATCATCGCCCCCGCCGGGACGTTGGCGGCGTTGACGCTGGCGTTTCCGGGTTCGGCGGTGGATGGCGAAGTCAGAAGCGTGGCGTTCACCCAAGCCATTACCGCGCTTAGCGTGAGCGGCGCTACGGTAATCGGTTTTCCGGCCAGCGTTTCGGCGGGCTACAGCCGCGATTTTACCTATTCGGCGGCGGATAGCGCCTGGGTGTAGGGTGTTTATGGGTTATCTGTCTACGCTTCCGATCAGTGATGGCGCTACGGCGCTGGGGCTGGGTTATTGCAAGGACGCCAGCGCGCGCCTGTATTACGATGACGGCGCGGCGGTGCAAGGCTTGGATTTTTTGAATTGGCACATCCTGGCTGACATCGCGGGCGACTTGCGAAACAACCGGCTCAAGCAATTTTTACCCACGTACTGGAATGCCTTGCAGCTTCAGCAGGCAGGCTTTAGTCCTTGCCGAATCGCCATCATCGGCGATAGCTTGAGCGTCGGCCAATTCGCCCAGGCGAACACCAGCGGCCAGCCGTGGTATCAAGGCGCGCCTTATCAATCAAGCCTCTCCGCCTTGTTGGCTGGGTTGTTGGCTGGCACGGACAGTACCTTTTTCGGCGGCGTGCAAAAGTCGGATACCGGCGCGGCGGGCTTGAGCCATATGCTGAGCTATGACACGCGCATCAGCCAAGGCGCGGGCATCGGCTGGCAAACCTATTACATCGGCTATCCCACCATTGGCGCGAACTTTGATGCGATAGGCGCAACCGCCACCTTGACGTTTTCCCCGGTCGAGGCTTGGGACAAAGTCGATATTTACAGCATCAAGGAAAGCGGCTATGGCTCGCTGACCTTAAGTGGCGCGGTTAGCGGCACCATCAACAGCGGCGGTTTCAGCGCCAGCGGCGTCAACGTCGATTCCTTTAGCAAGTCTTATGGAACCGGCGCGATCACACTGACGCCAACCAATGAGAATCATATCGTCGGCTTGGATTTTTACTCAACCACCTCGCCCAAGCTGAACGTATTAAAACTAGGTTTGGGCTCCAGCACTTCGGCGGATTGGACGGCCACCGGTAGCAACTGGCATAGCCTAGACTGTTTGAATTTTATTAAAACCAGTAATCCGGTGCATTTATACGTGCTGCAAGTCGGCGCGAACGACATGATCAATAATGGCTCTGGCGGCCTCAGCGCATACATCAGCAATATGCAAGCCTTGATTACCGCCTTGCAAATGTCATCCACCAATCCCACTGGCGGCGATGTGCTGCTGGTTTTTCCGCCGCTGGTCAACGGGGCCAGTAATAGCGTCGTTCAGCTCTACAAGAACGCGCTCTGGCAACTAGCCAGAAGCAACGGTTGTCTGTTTGTGGACGCCATGGCCGCGTTTTTGAATAACAGCTACGCCAGCGGCAAAAATTGGCTCAGCGTCGCCAATAACGTGCATTGCTCGGCTGCCGGATACGCCGCCTTGGCAGGGTATATCTATGCGTCCGGCGCGCCTTAGTTCACTCACAACAGGAGATTAAACCATGTGCCTTATTCATTGCTTTGCCTTATTTGTGATTGTCGCCGCCGGCACGTATCTGGTCTGTCATATTGCCAGAACCGCGTTAAAACGCCATGCCGCTATTAACGCTTGATCAATCCGCCTTCGCGCCGCAGGTGACCTGGGACGCCTTCGAGCCCCTGGTCAAGCCGGACTTGCCGGGTTGTCCGTGGGCGTCCATCACCGAGATGCTGGCCTGGGCGGCGAATGCGTTTTGCGTTCGTTCCAATGTGTGGCGCGGCGAGCCGCCGGACATTCTCACCGTGCCGGGCTTGTGCGATTACGCGCCGCAGCTGCCGGGATTGCTGGAGCATGTCTGGCATATTGGCGTGGTCGGCGGTTGCCGCGAGCTGGAGCGGGTCAATACCCAGTTTGTACAGGCATTGCGCAACCATTTGCCCGAGCCGGTTAACCAGATCACCGCCCAGAACAATGCCGATGGCGCGTCGTCAACGGCCACGGCGGTGTTTGCTTATCCACCCGCGCTGGCAGTGGGCGATACGCTGTGGATTAACGGCGATACTTCAAATCAGTATAACGGTGGTGCGACAGTCACGGCGGTGAATGGGGTGTGGGTGAGTTGGTTGCTGCCGGGGATGATTAATCTGTCTCCGGCCAGCGGTTTTGGTTTGAGCGCCACGGCCAGTCAGCATTGCGGTCGGCCACGCGCCTTTGCGCAAGTCAACGACAGCGCTATCCGGCTGTACCCAACCCCTGACGCGGTTTACCGGGTCAAGCTCAGCGCTTGTTTTAAGCCTGGCCGTAACGCGGCTGGCCTGGATGGGTTTTTATTCGACAATTATGCCGAAGTTATCGCCTCGGGCGCGATTTACCGCTTGGCGGCAAAGCCCGGCAAGAGTTGGAGCAGTTCCGAGCTGGCCATCTATCACCAGAACCTGTTTGAGACCGGTATCGACCGTGCCTTGCGCCGGGATGTGCAAAGCGCGCCGGTCAGGTCAAGGCCGAGGATGTTCTGATGTTGATTAGCATCCAGAAGTTTACCGGAATCGCCCCCAGTATCCCGCCTAGGCAACTGGCGGAGTATCAGGCGCAGGTGGCGGTTAACTGCCCGATGTTTTATGGCTCCTTACAGCCGTTGTTGGATGTGGGTGAGATTGGCTTAGGGTTTACCCTGCCCGGTAGCGGCGGGCCGCAAACCATTTACCGCTTTGGCCTGGATACGCTATCCGACACCGAATATTGGTTTGTCTGGAACCATGATGTGAATGTGGTGCGCGGGCCGATACACGGCGACGACACCGAGCGCACCTATTACTGCGATGGCGAGTATCCCAAGGTGACGGACAACACGCTGGCCTTGAGCGGCGCGGTGCAGTATCCGGCGGCGTATCACCGCTTGGGCGTGCCCGCGCCAACTCTGGCCCCGACGCTGGCGGTGGTCGGTTCCGCCACCGGCTCCAATCCCATCGCCGAGTCGCGCACTTATGTCTATACCTGGGTCACTGCGTGGGGCGAGGAGTCCGCGCCATCGCCGCCTTCGGATATTGTCAGCGTGCAGCCCGGCCAGACCGTGAATCTCAGCGCGTTCGATCTGCCACCGTCCGGCGCGTATCCGCTGGCGAGTTGCCGCATCTATCGCTCGACTTCCGGCACGTTTTTGCTGGTGGCTGAGATCACTTTGGCGCAAGCGCAAACCGCCTCGCCGGGGATAGTCTATTCCGATACGCTATTGGCTGAAGCCTTGGGCGAAGCTTGCCCGTCACTCACTTGGCTGCCGCCGCCCGCCGCGTTGACGGGGCTGGTCTTAATGCCCAACGGTTTTCTGGCCGGGTTTGTGGAGCGCGATGTGTATTTGTCCGATCCGTTTCATCCGTTCGCCTGGCCGGTGGCGAATATCCAACCGATGGATTATCCGGTGGTGGGCCTAGGGGTGATGAACACCACGCTGTGTGTGTTGACCAAGGGCCAGCCGTATTGGATACAAGGGGCCGACCCCGCCAACGTCACCGTGTTGCCCGCCGACATTAACCAAGCCTGTGTCAGCAAGCGTAGTATCGTCTCCATGTTGGGGGTGGTGGTGTACGCCGGGCCGGACGGCTTGGCGGTGTTGAATATAAACGGCTCGTCGTTGCTTACCGAGAAGTTGTTTAAACGCGCCCAGTGGCAGGCGTTAAATCCGGCCTCGATCAGCGCGTTTCAGTTTGAGTCGCAGTATATCGGCTTTTACAACAACGGCGCGCCGGGCGGCTTTTTATTCGATTTTGTCAGCAACACCTTTCAGATGATCGACACCCACGCCGTGGCGGGCTATTACGACCGGGTGCAGGATACTTTATACCTGGCGTTCGCCGACCGCAGCGTTAAAAAATGGCTGCAAGGCGCGGCCAAGACTTATGTGTGGAAGTCCAAACGTTTTACCCACCCGTATCCGGTGAATTACGTCGCCGCCAAAGTGCAAGCCGAGGATTATCCGCTCACCGCCTTGTTCTATGCCGACGGCAATCTAGTGTTGACGCAAACCGTCAACGACCGGTTCCCGTTCCGGCTGCCCGCCGTGGCGGCGCGGGACTGGGAAGTAGAGTTGCATGGCGCTGTCGAGGTGTTCGCGGTGGCGTTAGCCACCAGCATGGATGAATTAGGCCATGGCTAAGGGCTTTCCGAGCATCACCAGCGCCATACCGCAGGATGTTAGGAGCTTCCTGGATCGGGTGCGTGAAGCCTTGTCGGCCAGCGGCGGCGACAAACTGGTCAGCGTCAACGATTTGCAAAGCGGTGTATACGCGAATGCAAATAGTAACGCCACTAAAATCAGCTTCGCCACGCCGCCCGCGCCGACGGGCTTGAGCGCCTCCGGGGCATTGGCCAATATCATTGTCAGCTGGGACGCGCCGAGTTTTGACGGCTATGCTTACGCGCAGATTTTTGCCGCGCAAACCGATAACTTGAGCTTGGCGGTGATGGTGGGCATGTCGCCGGGGGCGGTGTTTGTGCATAACGTCGGTCAAGCCGCGACCTATTATTACTGGGTCAGGTTCGTCAATCAGGATTTCGCCATCGGGCCGTTTAATAGCACCAATGGCACACTCGGCGCGACTGGCGCCGACCCGGCGTATTTAATCAGCGTGCTGCAAAACGTCTCCAGCAACGAGCCGCTTAATCTTCCGGGTAACGCCATCAAGATTATTGACCCGGCGGGAACCCAAGCGGCGATCACCCCGTTTACGATAGTCACCAGCGCCACCACGGTCAACGGCGTCAGCGTCCCGGCGGGGGTGTATATGAATGCGGCGTATATTTTGAACGGCAGCATCACCAACGCGCAAATCGCCAACGCCACCATCGACAGCGCCAAAATCGCCAGCGTGAACGCAGGGACGATTAACGCGGGTTACTTATCCGCCGATAGAATCAACAGTAACACGATTAGCGCCGACAAACTGAACGTCAGCGCCTTGTCGGCCATTTCCGCGAATCTCGGCACGGTCACCGCTGGAACCATCCAGACCGCGCCGAGCAGCAGCTATTACGTGCAAATCCAGGCGGGCGCGACCTATCCGCTCTGGTACGGTCAAGGCGATGTTAACACCAGCAACGGTTTGTTTTATGTTGATAACGCCGGTAACGCGGTGTTCAAAGGCCAAATCACTGGCGGCAGCATCAATATCAACTCACGCTTCAAAGTGGCCAATGACGGCACGGTGAGCATTACCGACAGCAGCGGCAACCCCATTTTAGTCTCGGGCTCCGGGGTGAACTGGAACGCGGTGTATAACTTTCCACTGATCACCAACGCCAATATCAGCACCTTTATCGCCAGTTCCGCCATCAGCGACGCTTATATCGCGGACTTAACCATCGGCACCGTCAAAATCGCCAACAACGCCATCAGCTATGTGACCAAGGCCAGCTCATCCACCTTAACGATTAATGTGCATGGCTCCAGCGGCAACAACACCTCGTTGATTATTATCGCCAAGGCGCAACAGAACGGCGACAGCGGTTCGTTGACGCTGCAAACCCAGACCCACAACACCACGACCGGCGTTACCGGTTCCGTGGTGTCGCAAGACAGCGCCTCTTACGGAGGCGGCGGCAATGGCATCGGCGTCACCAGCGTGGTGATGACCACCATGACCATCGGCTTTAGCGGCACGGTCGCCATCAGCTTGAGCGCGGTCGCCAATAACGGCTCGACCAGCGGTTATGTAATTAACACCCTGGAGGTGCTTAAATGAACTTAGCAGTGCAAACCGATTTAAACGGCCAGATTATCGGCTTTGTGCAAGCCAACGGCAATTCCATCGTCTGCTGCATCCCGGTGGACGCTGAAGTCTTTGGCAGCCTAGCCAACGACGCCAACGCCGGGGCCAGTTATTACTACGATTTCACGCAAAAGAGCTTGCTGGCGCGGCCCGCCAATCCCACCACGTTGGATAAAACCACCCTCACCGCCAACGGCGTGGACGCCATTCAATTGAGTCATGCGCCCGCCAACTCGACGCTGACAGCGTTGAATTTGACCAGCGGCAATCAAATCAGCGGCAGCATCAGCGGCGCGGACAGCTTTACCAGCACCATGAAAGGCCAGATTAAGCTAACGGTCAGTTGCTGGCCGTATCTGGATTTTGTGCAAACCATTACCGCGAGTTAGCTTATGCCGTTTGAAATGACCAAACCCATCGCTGAATTGCAAGCCGATGCCATCGCCCGCGTCAACCAGCAAGCCGAGACAATACGCGGTCAGTATCTGACGCCGGGGACGGGGCAGGCATTAACCTATTTGTGCAAACTGATGGACGCGCAAGCTTATCAGGCGGCAGGCTATCCGATGCCCGCCAGCGCCTATCCGTGGATTAATGCCGAGGCCACGGCCACCGGCAAAACGCCACAAGCGGTCGCGGAGCTGATTATCGCGGCTGGTCAACGCTGGCACAGCGTTGGCGCACAGATCGAAGCCGCGAGGCAGCAAGCCTTAGCAGCGCTCAAGGCGGCCATGGACGGCAAGGCAGTTTACGATGCGGAAGTCGCGTTCAATAACGCCGTATCCAGGCTTTGACTTAACCGCCTAGCCTTACAGAATAAACACTATGGGTACTATCATCTACGATCAAACCGCACGGGTAAGCGCTTGGGTGGCCGCAAAAATGGGCCGCGCGGTGCCGTTTGCCGGTCACTACGCCATGGGCGTGGAACGTAACGGTGAAATTGTGGCCGGTATCGTCATGGATAATTTTAATGGCCGTAACGCCTTTCCGCATATCGCCATTGAGCGCCCCGGCAAGGATTTAGTCTTGCTGTTGCGGGCATTTTGCCATTACGCCTTTAATCTGTGCGGCCTAAAACGCTTAACCGCGTTTGTTGACGCCAGTAATGAGAAGGTGCTGGCCTTTGACCGGCATATTGGTTTTACGGATGAGTTCGTCATGCTCGATGGCGCGCCGGATGGCGAACTGATTTTTCTGGTGATGCGCCGCGAAACTTGCCGTTGGATAGAACATGAGCAGCAATAGCGCGCCCGCCCCGGATTATACGGCGCTGGCCAGCGCGTCCGATCATGCCGCCGATGTGATGAAAAACCTGGGGCAGCAGCAGATCAATCTGGCCAAGCAGCAATACGCCGACAACAAACCCATCCTGCAAGGCATCGCCAACAGCCAGCAAAAAATCATGGGCAATGAAGCCGACATGGGCGCGGCGGAAAACCAGTTGCAAAAAGACTCGATCATCCCGCTGGAAAAAAGCGTGGTCGATCAAGCCAACAACTTTAACACCACCGATTATCAGGAACAACAGGCCCGCAACGCAGCCGCCAATTACGGCGCGGCGGCCAGCAATAACCAAGCGGCGCTGGCTAGGCAAATGGCGGCCATGGGCGTGAATCCCAACTCCGGCCAGTTCAAGGCGCTGGCCAATCAAAACGCCATTACCAACGCCGCCGGGGAAGCCAACGCCATGACCGAAGCCCGTAACAACGCGGTGCAAATGGGCTTTGCCAACAAACTGGCGGCGGCGGGTCTTGGCACCGGCAACAGCGGCGCGGCCAATGGCGCTTACAGCGTGGCGAACGGCGCGGGCAACTCGGCAAGTGAAAACACCTTGGCCCCCGGCAACGCCTTATTGAACGGCATGAATGCCGGAACCAATACCATCGGCTCGGGACTGGGCATGCAGTTAAACGGTTTGGGCAACATCCTGAACAGTCAATCCAATTTATACGGCGAAGCCATGAACAATACCTCGGGCATGTTCGGCTCCGCCGCCGGACTCGCCGGTTCCTTGGGCGCGGCGGCCATTTTAGCGTAGGGATCTAAGCCATGGGATTTGCGGAAGGGTTTAACGCGGCGTTCGCCAACGGCATGCACGCCATTGCGCTGGGGCAAGAACTGAAACAGCGCAAGCTGGACGAGGCAATCAAGCAAGGGCTGGGCAAGGCCTTATCGGCCACGCCTGAGCAGAATCCCGAACCCCAAATAGAAAATGACAGCCAAACCGAACCCGCGCCCACACCACAGCCAATAAGCCAACAAACAGTCACGCCCACCGAAGCGCCAACCAATCCACAACCGCAATCCCTGCAACGCCAGCAAATCAATAATGGCGTCAAATACCTGCTCAGCCATGGCGAAACCGATAAGGCGTTCCAACTTCAGCATCAAGCCATCCAAGCCGAATCCGAGCAAAGAATGCAGGCCGCGCAAGACCGGGAACTAGCCTATCAACAAGACTTGGCGGATATTACGCCGGAACTATCCTGGTATCAGAAGAACAGCGCTTACTTGCAGCAAAAAAAGCAGTACCAGCAAGATTTGGCCGACTATCAAGCCAAACTCAATAGCGGCGCGCATCCGCAAACCCTAGGCATGTCGCCGCAAGCGCCGACGCAACCGAATCTCAGCTACGCCGACAGCCTGAAGGACGCCGCCTTAATGCTTAGCGTCGCCGCCAAACACGGCAAGGCCGACCCTGGGCAAATACTGGCCTTGGGCAAAGCCGCGCAAATGGTCAACGACGAAGGCTACGCCAAAGCCTTGAACGTGGCGCAAGCAGGCGCGCCTATTAACCAAGTGCTGGAGGAATTTAACAAAACCGGGCAAATGCAGGCGCAGCCGGAGCAAGTGATCTCGGACAGCATCAGCCAAACGCCTAGCGGCTTGCCCTCCCGCGTTATTACACTGAAGGGCAAGGACGGCAAGGTGCATAGCATCGACACGCTGGCCGAACTGCAAACGCTGGGACAGGCTGACAAGCTGATTAAAAACAATCTGGACATGCAAAAAGCCAAGGCCGACATTGCGCAATCAAACGCTTCGGCGGCGGTCAGCAATGCCTCAGCCGCCAACCACCAAGCGCAAACCGAACAAAACCGGCTGGAACTGGAATACATGAAAACCCACGGCGTTAAAATGGGTGCGCAAGGCAGCGGCGAATCCGGCGTGGAAACCAAGTTCGTGCCGAATACGCTGGGCGGCGGTACATTATTGCAAACCGACAAGCGCACTGGGCAAACCGTATCCACCGGCTACGACGAAAAAGGCAAGCCGGTGAATAAAACCGTGGCGGCGGGTCTGAAAGAGCAACTGCAAGGCGGCGGCGAGCGGGATGCGCGTCGATCTAGGGTTAAGGATATTGTCGCCAAGGCGATTGCGGAGGGTGATCAGGCCGGGGCGGAGCGGGTGATTGAGAAGGCGAGGGAGAATGGGGATTGGTAGTGGTAGTGGGATATCTTCCAAGATTATATTATTATTGGTAGATTGACGGATGATTTATTCACTATGACTGGCAAGTATCGACCTTGTGTTCAGTTTATTCCTTTCACTAAAGTATCTAACCGTTGCCGCTTAACGTTTGAGATGACAGGGGAATAAACGCATCGCTTTTTGGAGTTGCAGTTAGGGGAAAGGTTAGCTTGCTGATGGAGTGTTAGCCAATTTTTCATATAGGCTGTCAAGGCGAAGCAATAATTCTTCTCGGCGATCAAGTCTCACCCTATTACCTTTAAGGTGATTGGTTCCACCATTTGATGTATAGATATTGTCTTGTGTAATCTGATCATTGAGGCTCGATAGCAGTGCGGTAATGGCCGAAATTTGAGCGGAAAGTGATGCAACTTCACTCTGTTGTGTCATTTGTCGCCGCGCTGTGTCTAAGGACCGCGCTTGAATCCAGAGCGTGAGGAGCAATGCGATCAGTGCGAGGAAACTTAAAAGTGGGTTCAGTGTTCCACCAATGTAATCGCCAAATTGTCCCCATGCATCGTTCTGTGTTGAAAAGTAACGGGAGAAATTGTTCGCGTATAACGAGACGACCACAACGATAGCAACTGCGGCAATCAGTAGTATTACCCCAAGGATATAACTGAGATTTTTCTCCATCCACGGTGACTCGTTGGAGGATGAAGGAATCGAAGAAGTGCTCATCGTGTGATTTCCAGGCTTATCTAATAAACGGTTCAGATTGTGTTCGTGTTGCTAACATAATCCAATCTTATTCGTTAGGTGTATCAGTTAAGTATGCTGATGATGCTAGATAAAGAACCAAGTGAAACGCTAATTCCAGTCCATATAGCGGCGGTTTTGTTCAGTGCCCCACTTTTATTGATGCCAAGAAATAAAGCATATAGCCACTCACTCTGGTTAGTATCAATTGATAATGGTACAAACTCTCCGTTTTCTTTGTACATCGGCATTGCCATTACCTTGCTTGCTTTCCACCAATAATATACGGCTAAGATACCCGTAAGTAACGTCCCACTAGACAAAATAATTATGATTAATGACATCAACGCTCTCTAATAAGTGATTGAATAGCTTCTTTAACGTTTTCTATTTATCAATCAGAATGTTACTTATCTGTAATCAAGTGATTAAGCATAAACTATTAACGGTTTGGGTGTCGTTTTTTGCTACACAGAATAAAAATTTTATCAGAATTCTTGGCTTTTAAGCTACACAAAAGCACGGCTCTATAACCAAACTTGCCCCTCACCGCCTAGCCTCTCAAACTCACAGCCAGTACATCACCGGACTGCGCCATGAGCCTTACCCTCGACCTCGACAAAGCCCACCTGACCCGCCATATCGGCGACTTAATCATCGCCTTCACCTGGATGAACGACGAACGGGCGATGGTGATTTTGCCCGCTTTCCGCAAGTATGCCCGCTGGTATATTGTACTGGATAGCGCGGCGTTTAAGTATGATGACCCAAATTATTTAGCTATGCAAGGCAAGGTTGCGGCTGAGGTGCTGGGCATGCGCCCGGCGCCGGAAAACTGGTTCAAAATCGCCAAAGTGATCCATGAAGGCTTGCCGGATTTAATCCGCATGCCGTTTGCGCCGCAGCCGGAGAAGATGTTGGGCAGTATGGGGACTGTGGCTTTGCGCGAGAACGGCGTGGTGGTGGATGAGTTTGAGCTGGTGCTGGACAAGCCGGGCGCGGTGTATGTCTAGCACTTTTGAGGACAATAGCCTGTCACCGGATAATCCGTGGCTGGACGCCGGTTTTGTTGATAGTCTTTGTGAACAGACCGACGACCCGCTGAACACGCCGGAATATCAAAAACTATTCCGCCAACTGCTGGAGTGGTTTTATTACGAACGCGACCGGCAGGCAGTCAACCGCTTGGAAATGGCCATGGATGCCTTGTTTTACGACGGGGAGCAATGGGATGTAACCGATGCGACGATTTTGCGCGGGCGCGGCCAGTTGCCGCTGGTGTATAACGAGATTGCGCCGATGGTGGACTGGCTGATCGGCACCGAGCGGCGTTCGCGGGTGGATTGGAAAGTATTGCCGCGTTTACAGGATGACGTGGCGATTGCCGACATTAAGACCAAAACCCTGAAATACGTCAGCGACGTGAATCGGGCGCCGTTTCAGCGTTCCCGCGCCTTCGCCGATTGCATCAAGGTGGGCGTGGGCTGGGTGGATGACGGCGCGCGCGACGATCCGACCCAGGATGTGTTGTATTCCAAATACGAGGACTGGCGGAATGTGCTGTGGGACTCCAACAGCTACGAACTGGATTTATCCGACGCCCGCTATATTTTCCGCTGGCGCTGGGTGGATGAAGATATTGCCATTGCTTTGTTTCCCAACCAGGCCGCTAAAATTCACAAAGCCGCCCGTGACCAGCAATACGGCATCATGCAAAACGATGACTTATGGTATTTGGGCGAGAATAGGATGGAACCCGCCGGAAATATTTATCCGATGGATGGCGGGCACGGTGTCGGTATCATGGGTGCGTATGGCAGTGGCGGCGTATTGAACAACGCCAAGCGTCACCGCGTAAAACTAATCGAATGCCAGTTCCGGCAACCGGCTTTGGTGAAAATCGTATCGTCCGGCCCGTTGAAAGGGTCTTTTGTGCGCGCCCATGACCAAACCCTGTTAAACAGCGTCAACCAGTCAGGCGACCAGATCATCGACAAACTGATGATGCGGGTGCATGTGGCGGTGTTTACCGAAAGCGATTTACTCAGTGTCGGCGAATCGCCGTACCGGCATAACCAGTTTTCGTTAACGCCGTTCTGGTGCTACCGGCGCGGACGCGACCGCTTGCCGTATGGCGTGGTGCGCCGGATTAGGGATATACAACTGGATTTGAACAAACGCGCCAGCAAAGCCTTGTTCATGCTCAACACCAACCAGATTATCGCCGACGAAGGCGCGATAGACGATTTAGAGCATTTTCGCGACGAAGCCGACCGCCCGGACGGCGTAATGATCAAGAAAACCGGCAAGAACGTGGAACTGCGCCGCGACACCGACGCCGCCACCGGCCAGATCAACATGATGAGCTTGGCCTCGCAGACTATCCAAAAGGTCAGCGGCGTCAACAACGAAAACCTGGGCCGGGAAACCAACGCCATTTCCGGAGCGGCCATACAAGCCCGGCAAAACCAGGGTTCAGTGTCCACCACCGAGCCATTCGACAACTACCGGCTGGCGGTACAGGTCAGCGGGGAAAAACAACTGTCACTGACTGAACAGTTTTACAGCGAGGAAAAAGTCATCCGCCTCAGCGGCGCCAAAGGCGGCTTGAACTGGATACACATCAATAAACCGGAAATACAACCGGACGGCAGCGTACACTTTTTAAACGACATTACCGCCAGTAAAGCGGATTTTGTGGTGGATGAAGCTGATTACAACGGCACCCTGCGGCAAGTGATGTTCGACTCTCTGCAACAACTGGTGCAAAAACTGCCGCCGGAAGTGGGCTTGAAATTGTTCGCCATCGCCATGGACTATAGCGACTTGCCGAACCACGACGAAATCGCGCAACTAATCCGCAAAATGACCGGCGACCCCGACCCCAACCAGCCGCCGTCACCGGAACAACTCCAGGCCGCGCAACAGCAACAAGCCATGCAGCAGGAAGCTTTGGCGTTGCAAAGACAGCAAGCCCTACTGGCCTTGGAAGAACAAAAAGCCAAAATCGCCGACCTGCAAGCCAGCGCCCAAGCAACCTTAGCCAAGGCAAAATCAGACAGTGGCGATGTGACGCAAAGTGATGCATACTTAAACCTGCAAAAGAAAACCTCCGACCAGATCGAACGGCTGACGGCGGAATTGCACCGGCTACAAGTGGAAATGGCCAGCCGCACGGTGCAGATTCAAGCGGATGCGGATACTAAATTGGAGATTGCGGGGATTAACAGTGATACGCAGTTGCGGATTGCGGAGTTGAAGGCGGAAAGTCATGAAAGGCTTGGGGAGATTGGGCGGGGTTTTGGTAAAGATGTATAGTTGGTTTTCTGGTGATTCGGAGTCTGGTATCGGCCAAATTCTGTCGATCAATTATTCCAGCTCAATGACAGTTGAAAGCCAGAAACCTGCCGTTAAATTCTGAAATTGGCTTGTAGAACATAATAAATTTATGGACTGTACCAAGAGCGAACGCGTGGAACGCGTTGTTTACCTACTGACTATACCCATACTTCTTAAGAAGATTCTGATGGTGGTCAATCAATATATTATTGATTTTTTTAGCCATATTTTGCCTGCTTCGGACGAATTTTCGACTTTCCGAATCTAGTTGATCAACAGAGAAATTGTCATTATTTAGCCAATTTTGCCATTCTGATATGTTTATTGCGGCTTTGATGTGTTGTTGGTGACCGTGTTGTATTGTTTTTGGTGTTAAAAAAAACTCCTCATCATCATCAATCCAGTACGGTTTCTCATCCTCGCAATGAAGAAATATCCTGCCAATGCCGCTTTCGAAATCAATGCTTTTCTCTTTTACGTATTGATTATTATACTCGGAAGATTTTTCAGACATTAATCCTTGGGGAAACATGGGCTGATAAATTACTGTCCCAACTTCTTTTATATGTCTTTGGATTAGAGGATTCATTACTCGGCATCGGGCAGGCATAATATTGCATTGAAGTTCATTTCTATCGGGTATCATTTCCAACTTGTCAGGGTATGGAAATCCTATTCTTCTTGCAAAAAGAAAGTTGTAAGAAATATTTGTGAAACAATACTGATTGACTGAGAGCGAAAATGCACTAGGAGTATAAGCGAAAGCAGGCGTATTTACGCCTGCAAAGCCTAACCTTTTTTCCTTGTAATCTGTTTTTTCAATAATTAAAATTCTGTCATACTGACCAATTCTTCTCTCGATGTGGAAATTTGGCTCTACTTCATACAAATTCTTATCTAATTGATTAAATCCGAGCCATAAACCCACTCTAACTTTATCAAACCAATCCAACATGTATGTGGCTTCTGTTGAATTTATCTTCCCTTCATCCAGAATAGTTGTAAATATTTTTTGAACTTTACTCTCAAGCGCGGAATATTTGTCATTGCATTTTTCGCATGCAGGAAAAGTAAACTGATCGAACGCGAATTCCCTATCTTTAGTTTGTTCTTGTGCGCTAAATACGAAACCAAACCAAGCTTTTCTATTTGGGTTTCCGGTTGCTTTTATAAGCCAATGTGGCACAACGTGCTCTTTGTTTTTGTCTATCGGTGGACATCCGCAGAAAATACAAAACTTTGCCATAACGCTTTAGGGAGCAGAAAAAACAATAATGTTAAACATATTCCAATGAAAACAACAGTTGTCGTAAAACGCTCCCATTGCGGACATTGATCCAGATGGAATGAGAGACCGCAAAGGGTCGTAAACAGCCATTGCCCCCCACCACCTAGCCTCCCACCATAACCAGCATTCCCTCAGCGATTGCTTGTTATGTCCGATTTCGACTACGAAAGCCTCCTCAGCAAAAACTACCACCCGGAATCAGAGCCTGCCGCCGATTCAAGCTCGGACGAGTTCGACTACGAGTCGTTACTAACTCCTAAACCTACTTCGGGCCAGCAACTCAAGACCGCCGCCAAGGACACCGGGGTAGCCATGGCCAAAGGCTTGGTCGCCGTGCCGCAAGCGGCGGTGGGTTTGGCTGATCTCGCCACTGGCGGCGAAGCCGGTAAGCGTCTGGAGCAGTCCGGCATTGATTTAAACCGGGCTCAAGCCTATCTGGACAAGCAGTATTCCCCAGAGACGCAAGCCGCTAATGACGCAGTGCAAAACGCCTCGGGTTTTACCGGCACGCTGGAGGCGATTAAACAGCATCCGCGCGCCGCTGTGTTCTCGGGCATTGAGTCCATTCCGCAAATGCTGGCCGGTGGCGGCATAGGCCGTGGCGTGCTGGCGGCGGAACGGGTGGCGTCTAAATTTATTCCAGGTTTGACCAAGGTGTTGGGCGAGAAAGGCGCTATCGCCTTGGCCGCCGGTATTGGCGAAGGCACGATGACCACCGGCAACTTGGCCGAGCAAATTCGTTCGCAAAATCCTGACAAACTTTTAACCAAAAATCAAGCCCTGGCTTCAGTTGGCGCGGGCGCGGTGACGGCGGCCATCGGCGCGGCGGCGGGCCGCTTGGCGTCTAAATTGGGCTACGGCGATATTGAAAGTCTGATTGTCAACGGCGGGCCGCTGTCGGTGACCGCCAAGGCGGCGAAAACCGGCTTTTTAAAAAATTTAGTGTTGAGCGGCGTGTCCGAAGGCGCGTTCGAGGAGTTGCCGCAATCAGCGCAAGAGCAGCTATGGCAGAACTGGGCGCAAGGTAAACAAGGCGACCATCTTTATGATGGCGTTGGCAATCAAGCGGCCTTAGGATTAGTGACCGGCGCGGGATTAGGCATGGCGGGCGGCGGTTATAACGCCTTGCGTAGGCCGTCTGCGGCTAATCAAGCCGATAACGGTGATTCCGGCGCTGCCACTGGCAATGGCGACGCCTTGCATGGCGAATGGCAACCCGGCGGCGGGCCGAATCGACCACACCAGCCCAACGCGCCGCGCTCTGGCGTCACCATCGATGGCGAAGCCAGCCGGGTGAATACCCTGCCGCGCTTGACCGGGCCAACATTGGATGACCCATTCGCCAAGCCACCGAGCATGGACAGCATTCTGAACAGAATGTCAGAACTGGAAATCATTCAGGCGCAGCAAGCGTTAACCCCGGACGAGCAACACGAGTACCAAGGCTTGCAGGCGGCGTTGCAAAGCCGTTTGCAAGATCAGGCGTTGTCGCAAGACAACCTGCAACCGCACGAGCCAATGGAGGAAGTATCAGCTCCGGCGGAACCTAGCCCGCCAGCCTCCAATACGCCCAACCCTTCCAGTCAGCCCGCCCCCGCGCAACCGGAAGCCAGCCCGGAACTGTCGCCTACCGACGCCGCCAAGATTCAGGCCAATCAAGACAAAATCGCGCGTAACCAGCAAGCCAAGCAAGGCCGCGACCTGGTAATTCAAGCCTCTTACGATCGGGAGAGTGACCGCCTGGCCGCCGAGAACGCCCGCCTGCAAGCCCGCGCCACCCGGCAGCAGCCGCTGGACGATCCGCGCATTGGCGATTTTGCCGATGAGTTGCGCGGCATGGCCCGCCAAGCCGGATGGTCGGAGGTCGGCGGGCGTTTGCTGCGTGATGTGGATGGTAACGTGGTGGGCCGCACCCAATGGCTGCCGCATGCCGACTGGTACGCGGAACTCTCCAGCGATTCGCGCTTGAATGGCCGCGACACCGTCAGCGCGGTGGACAAAGCCATCGCCGGAGAGCCGATGAGCGCCAAGGAAAAGCGCATGGTCAGCGAAATGCTCAACCTGATTGAGCAATGGCGCGATCAATCGTCCGAGGAAACAGCTAAGGACACCAATGCCGCATCCCAAGCCGCGCTAGACCCGGCAGCGGACGCCGAAGCCCGCGCCGAGCGTGAGGCGATTCAAGCGGAAGCCGACAGCCACGCCGACGACGCCCGCGATGACGAATTCGACGCATTATTCGATCACCTATTCACGCACATCCATCAGGAACCGACCCATGACGACATCGACCGCATCTTTGGACTTAGCTCGCAGGCAACGCATCGCACAGGCATTGAAACAACTGACGCCGCAGGAACTACGCCACCTGTTGTTGAAACAAGCGATCAAACGTGGTCGGCTGGCGCTGAACGAGGACGGCACGGCCAGCCCGGCGTTGACCGCATTGCACCAACACACCCGGCAGGCCAACAACAAAAGCTAGATGAAGCCGAAGCCGAGTCCGGCGAAGAGTTGCTAAGCCCGCAAACGCCACCCGCCCCGCCTAAGCCCAAACCGCAACAACCTACCGAAACCGATCTGTTCGCCGACACCGAACCAGAACGGCGCAAACTGGCGGCCCGGCAAGCCGCGCATGACTTGGCCTTGCAAAAAGACCGCAAACGCCAAGGCAATGGCGCGGAGCCTGAGCCGCTGTTTGCTGATCATCCGGGGTTTTCCGGGCAGAGCGATTTGGCTGATTTGACGAATGCGCCTTCATCAGCGCCAGAAGCCGATGAGAAAAAGGTATCAGCATCAAAACCCGAAGCCAAACATCGACCCGAAGGCTACGGCAAAACCAACAAAATTTTTACCGAGGACTCCGCCGCTAAGGCGCGGGAGTTGCTCAAGAAAAAGCTTAATCAACTCAATAGCGGCCTCGACCCGGAAATACTGCAAGCCGGTATCACGCTGGCGGGTTTCCACATTGAGGCCGGGGCGCGTTCGTTTGGCGCATACGCCAAGGCGATGATAGAGGATTTGGGCGACACGGCGCGGCCCTTTTTGCGTTCCTGGTATGAAGGCGTCCGCCATTATCCTGGCGTGGACAATACCGGGATGTCGTCGGCGCAAGAGATTGAGCAATTTTTGCAAAATGGAGAAAAAAATGAAAATCCCACCCAAAAATCAAAAACTGATGCCGAAATTCATCCAATGGGTGAACGCGGAAGCGAAACTGATAACGGAAAGCTGGGACGTGTACCTGTCGATGAAGGCACCGCGAGTGACGGACATGGTGGAATTTTGGAAACACAATCGTCCGAAAATGTTCCAGAGGCTTCAGCAGTACAACCTAGCGCTGAAACTGGCGTTCGTGCTGGAGAACAAAATGCGGGAAGCGGAAGAAGCCTATCAGAAAGCGGGGATGCCGTGGCCGGATTGCCGGGAGCAGGCAGAACAAGATTGGCTAATACGCGATCCAGAGGAACAAGAGGAGGAAAGCGGCGATTAACCCCTGAATCCGCCACCGAATCAGCCGAGCGTGAGCAGGTTGACGGCGGAGACCAGACCAAGCCTTCAAACTTTCATTTGGATGACCCGGAGTCGATAATTGGTGGTACGCCTAAACAGCGTTTTGCGCGCAACAAAACCGCCATTGAAATTTATCAGCGTTTAGTGGATGACGGGGCGCAACCCACGCCAGAAGACCAGCAAGCCATAGCAAGTTATATTGGTTGGGGATCGTTTGGTCAGGAGTTGTTTCAAGGTTCCTGGAATAATCCAGTTTACCGTGATGGCTGGCGCGAAGAGAACGATTGGTTACGCCAGCATTTAGGCGAGGCAGCGTGGAAATCCGCGCAAGCCTCCATTATCAACGCTCATTATACCGACCCACCCACTGTGCAGGCAATGTGGGATATGGCGCGGGAATTGGGATTTACAGGCGGAAAAGTGCTTGAACCATCCATGGGTATTGGCAACTTTTTTGCGCTGATGCCGCGCGATGTAATGGAGCGTAGCAATCTGACCGGCATAGAGATGGACGCCACCACCGGCGGCATGGCTAAAATGCTATACCCCGACGCGAATATTCAAATCAAACCTTATCAGGATAGTAAAACCGCTGATGATTTTTATGATCTGGTAATCGGCAACTGGCCGTTTGCCGCCGAAGGTCCGGCGGATCGGCGCTATAACAAGCTGTCGCCTACCCTGCATGATTACTTCTTTTTAAAGGCGCTAGATCAAGTACGTCCTGGAGGTTTGGTCATCGGCATTACCAGCGCCGGAACCATGGACAAGCAAGGGCGCTTGGTTCGCGCCGAGCTGAACAAAAAAGCGTGGCTGGTTGGCGCGTTTCGTTTGCCGATGGGAGCGTTTGAGAAATACGCGGGCACCAGTGTAGTGACCGACATTATTATTTTGCAGAAAAAAGGTGACGGTATTGCTGCGCCGCCACAATCAACCGGGGCTTATCTTGCATCTAACCATGTGCTTGGCCGCCGCCGCGATCGCACCGAAGTAAAAGTAAACGAATATTGGATAGCTCATCCCGGCCATGTACTAGGAAAAATGACCGTGGGCCACGGCACAACACAAGGTCGGGAGGGCATGATTGTTGAACGGGCTTCAAATTTTGCCGAACAACTGGCCGCATTGCCTTCAAGACTGCCGAAAAATATTGTTACCGAGCGCGACGCCAAGCATATTGAATACATCAGCAATAACACTGACGACCGGCAAAATTCCGTCGTTAATGTCGATGGTAAATTTTATGTTGTTAAAGGCGATCAACTGGCAAAACTGGAAGATATTGCGCCTTACCGCGTAAAAAACGAAAAGGAAACCCAATTACGCGAAGATCAAATCACCAAGGTGATTGCAATCAAAAAAGCTTATGCCGCGTTGATCGACGGCGAACGCCACAATCAAACAAACGTGGAAACCTTGCGGCGTTCTTTGCGCGATCATTATCAGAATTTTATTAATCAGCATGGATTTTTAACCGATTCATTTGGTTTGAAAATCCTGCGAAGCGTTGACGACCCGTTGTATCCGGCTCTTGCGGCTTTGGAGCGCAAAAACGCAAACGGCAAATACGAGCCGGCGGACATTTTTACCAAATCAACCATACGCGGTAATGTCAGAATTGACAATCCAAGCATTAACGATGCTTTTGTTCTAGTGCGCAACAGCAACGTGGCGGCGGTGGACATTGGCAAAATTGCCGAGCTGGCTAAGCAACCAGAATCCGAGGTTATTAAAACCTTGACCGATTCCGGGGCGATTTATTTGACACCAGCGGGAAATTATCAGGTACGCGATATTTATTTGTCCGGGAATGTACGTCGAAAATTGCGCGAAGCTTTAGATGCGCAAGACAATGGTCAGCCAATGCAACGCAACATTGAGGACTTGAAGCAGGTATTGCCGCCAACCATTCCTTATTTCGCCATTGAAGCCAAACTGGGCGCTACTTGGGTATCTAATGATTATTACAAGCAATTTGTTCAAGGTTTGTTAAATTTAACGCCTGAACAAACTGACGAACTAGGCGTGGTGCTAATGCCCAACGGCTGGCGCGTTACCATGCCTGCCTGGGTAAACAGAAAGCCGGAGGCTACAAGCGCCTGGGGAGTGACAAGCTACCCGTTCAACAAGCTGTTTAATGCGGCAATGAACAATACTTCCATCGTCATCAAGGGCAAGGATAGCGACGGCAAAGAGTTTGTTCTGGAAGAAGCTTCGGCGCAGGCCAATGAAAAAGCCGCCGCGTTGCGGGATGAATTCGCGCAATGGGTGTGGCGCGACATTGACAGGCGCATGGAGCTGGAAAACGCCTATAACGAAATCATGAACGCAATTGCCGAACCTAATTACGACGGCTCTTTTTTGACTTTTAGCGGCATGGCGTTGATGCGCGGCCAGCACGAATTCAATTTGCGCAAACACCAAGTCAACGCCATCTGGCGCGGCATTGCCAATGGACGCGGCATTTATGCGCATGAAGTTGGCACCGGAAAAACCTTGACCATGGGCGGCATTGCCGTGGAGTCTCGCCGCTACGGTTTGGCCAAAAAACCGATGATATTGGCCCATAACGCCAATAGCGCTTCGGTCGCCGCTGAAATCCAGCAAATGTATCCCGGCTCAAAAATCCTTTATATAGACAATCTGTCTCCGGCCACTATCAAACAAAAGATGTACCAAATTGCCAATGACGATTGGGATGCCGTGGTGTTGCCGCACTCACTGATTAATCGTCTGGCCCTGACGCGCGAAACCCTGGACGCCATGACGGCGGAAGACATTCTTGCACTAGAAGAAGAAGCGCTAGCCGCCGCTCAAGAAGATGGTGCGTCACTGGATATTGGGATGATGGACGACGAAACAGCCATGAAAAAAGTGCGCAGCGTTACCGCTAAGCAGTTAGTCAAGGCACGTAACAAGATTATTAAGAAAAACGAAGAAATGGCGCAGCGCGCATCCCGCGAGGACTCAATTGCATTTGAACACCTAGGCGTGGATTTGCTAATTATTGATGAAGCGCATGAGTTTAAAAAGCCGCCATTGGTGACCAGAATGCGCTTAAAAGGCTTAAATACTACGCCTAGCGGCGAAAGTATCAGCTTACACCTACTGGCTAGTTATATTCGCGATCTGAACAACGGCAAAGGTGTACATATTTTTACCGGTACACCAATCACCAACACCTTAAACGAAATCTATAACCAAATGCGTTATGTGATGGCCGACGAAATGGAAGCCGCCGGGGTGCGATCCTGGGACGCTTGGTTCAATACCTTTTCCGATGCCGCCACCGATGTAGAACTGACATCCACCGGCGAATATGAGGCTACCACTCGGCTGTCGTCGTTTGTTAACGTGGCGGAGTTGCGGCGCATGGCCGGGCAATACATGGACATTGTGTTCGCCGACGATATGCCGGAGTTTAAGCCCAGGGAGATTAACGGCAAGACCAATAACGCGCCGGATTTGACCGATAAGGAGCGCGATGTGCTGTTGAACGGGCGCACCACAAATCCAATAGGGCGGCCTTACAAGAAAGTGATAAACGACATAGCGCCCATGAGTCCGGGCCAGAAAGCGGTGTTAGAGCACCTTTCTCAAATGGCGCGCGAATTTAAAGAAGCGGACAAAAAAGATCGGCGCGAAATGATGTTGCGAGGTGATGAACGCAGTCCGGTGATACTGGAAGGCAATGCCGCCAAAGCGGCGTTTGATTTGCGCCGTTATAATTTGAGCGCCGAAGACCATCCACAAAGCAAGATCAACCGTGCTGTGCGTAATGTGTTGACACATTACCATGAGCATCCATTGGCAACCCAAGTGATTTTTATGGATACGGGTTACGAAGATTTTACCACCCGAACCAAAACTCAAGAAGATGGCTCCAAAACCAAAACCCGGCATGCGGCGTTTAATGTGTCCAAAGACATTATTGACAAATTGGCCAAGACAGGGATTCCGCGCGAACAAATTGCGGTGGTA
>CAIYSZ010000084.1 GCA_903928965.1 uncultured Pseudomonadota bacterium | reverse complement strand
GGAGGAAAAACTGGTGGAAACACAGGAGGTGCTTGGGCAAACGGAGCAGAGGCTGGGACAAACGGAACAGAAGCTGGGACAAACGGAACAGAAGCTGGGACAAACGGAACAGAAGCTGGGACAAACGGAGCAGAAGTTGGGACAAACGGAGCAGAAGTTGGGACAAACGGAGCAGAAGTTGGGAGAAGTCGAAGCTGAAAATGCACGCTTGAAGGCCTTGCTGGCGCAAAAGTAGCTAGGGGGTTTAACTTAAGGGAGAAGATAGGCAGGTCATTGGCGAGGTGGTGGAGTTGATCTGCTTTTTCCAGGCATGGTTGAATTAAAAGTGGAATGAGGATTTATTCGGTGGCTTGGATGCTGACCCAGGAGATGAAACAGGCCATGCAAACATTAAAAATCTTTTCCGAAAAAGACCGTGATTATTTTCTGTACCAATCACGGCAGGAGTATTTGCGCGTGCAAAAGGATACCGTGGGCCGATTGGAGGAAAAACTAATAGAGACGCGGGAAGTGCTTGGGCAAACGGAACAGAAGCTGGGACAAACGGAGCGGAGGCTGGGACAAACGGAGCAGAGGCTGGGACAAACGGAGCAGAGGCTGGGACAAACGGAGCAGAAGTTGGGACAAACGGAGCAGAGGCTGGGAGAAGTCGAAGCTGAAAATGCACGCTTGAAGGCCTTGCTGGCGCAAAAGTAGCTTTCGGATAACATAATAGTGTGTAGCAGTAGGCCGTTACTCTGTGACTGTTTAGCCTTTTTCCGACGTTGGTATATAAAAAATCATTTAACGCGTAGGTGCGATTGCCAAATAAATAGTTTTTGCAGGCCAGCCATGAAGTTAACTGTTGCGGGCGGCTAAAACAGAGGTGCGATTATGCTTGGCAATCGCACCTGCCCGGCATGCCTGCTTTTTACATAGGCTAACATAGGCTAAGCCTGATGCGGTTCGCTTTGCTCACCTGCATCCTAGGGTTGTAATGATTGTTTCTGGGTGTTAGCCGTTCAAATTGAATGCAACGCTTTATTCCGGGGCGTTTTGGGTGGGGGTGATTTTGACGCCTTGTTCGCCGTTTTGCAGTAGGCTGAGGGTGTATTCGCCGTTGAGCAGGCCTTGGAGTTCGCGGCCGGCCATGTTGTAGCGCCAGCCTTGCAGGAGGAGGCTTTCGGGGTCGTTGAACAGGAGTTGTTCCAGGTCTTTGCGGCTGGCGAGGATGACGGGGTTGAGTGAGTTGGCTTCGGCGCGGACGCGGACCACGGCGCTCAGGACGTCGAGGATGGCTTCGTGGTGCGGGGTTTTCTTGGCTGGACGGTCTTTTTCGTTGAGCGGCTTAGGGGTTTGGTTCCGGGCGTGGGCGATGAGTTCGCACAGGGTTTTGCCGTAGCGGTTGACGCCGCGTTCGTTGACGCCGCGGACCTTGGCCAGTTCGGCCAGGGTGACGGGTTGCAGTTTGGCTAGTTCAAGCATGTTGTCGTCGCTTAGCAGCCAGTTGCGCGGTTTGTTTTCTTGTTGCGCGGTGCGTTCGCGCCATTCGCTTAAGGCTTGCATGATGGAGAGTTGCTTGCCGGTAAGTTTGTTTTTGCCGCGGATTCTGAGCCAGGCGTTTTCAGGTGAAATTTGGTAAAGCTCCGGGTCGTTCAGTAATGCAAAGTCGCTGTCTAGCCAGCCGCCGCGGCCGAGTTGGCGCAGTTGTTCCAGCATCAGGGTGTAGATTTTACAGAGGTAGATGACGTCGTCGGCGGCGTATTGGATTTGGTCTTGGCTTAAAGGGCGCTCGGACCAGTCTGTGCGGGTGTGGGCTTTGTTCAGGTTGATATTCAGAAAGCTGGAAACCAGCATGGCGTAGCCGGGGTTTTCCTGGAAGCCTAGCAGCGGGGCGGCGATTTGGGTGTCGAATATCGGGCCTAACGTTTCGCCGGTGATTTGGTAGAAGATTTCCAGGTCTTGGCGGCAGGCGTGCAGCACTTTCAGCAGATTGGGGTTGTACAGGGCTTCCAGCAACGGGCTTAGGTCGGGCAGGGCCAGCGGGTCGACGCAGGCGACCCAGTCCGGGGTGGCCAGTTGCAGCAGGCAGAATTTGGGAAAGTAAGTTTTTTCGCGTAGGAATTCGGTGTCCAGCGCCAGCCAGTTTGCTTGCGCGATGCGTTGGCTGAGTTCTTGTAGTTGGGCTGGGTTGTTGATGTATTCGATTTTCATGTCTGTCGGGATTTTTAGCGGGCGCTTGGGCGCTCCAAGTAGGAAACGTTTAGTGTGATACGTTTAGTCGCGGGGTTTGGCCTGCGGTTTTTTTTGCCTTTGATGCGTTTCAAGGCGAGCTTGCGGTTGCCCAGGCTGGCCTCGGATAGTAGTTGAAAGATGTCGGACGGCATGCCGTCGGGCAGTTCGACGATGGTGTGGTCCGGGCGGATGTCGATTTTGCCTATGCGTTTTTTGTCCACTCCGGATTCGGAGATCAATAGCGCTTGGATTTCTTCGCGGTTGACTTGGTGTTGACTCCCGACATCCAGCCGGTAGCGCACGTTACGGTTCGGGAGTTTGCCGGGCGCGGGCGCTGGTTTGTCCGTGATTTTGCCGCCGGCGGCCTGATATTTGGCTTGGCGTAGAAAAAGCAGGGCGGCGGCGCAGTCCAATAGCCCGATGTTGAGCTCGGCGGCGGTTTTTTGGATTTGCAGGCGTTGTTTGTCCAGATTTTGCTTGCCCAGCACGTGTCTGAGGCTGGCGGTAAGCTTGTCTTCCGTTTTGCCGTTGATGATCATGCGGTGTCCAGCTTATAGCCTGTCTTGGTCGATTTCGACGAAGGCTTCGTCGCGCAGGCGGCGCAGCCAGAGTTCGGTTTCTTCCTCGAATTTTCGCTTGCGGATTTCCTCGCGTACGCGTTCTTTTTTAAATTGTTCACTATTGTCTTGGCTTTGACGGTCCAATACTTGGATTAAGTGCCAGCCGAAGGTGGTTTGCACCGGTTGGCTGATATGGTTGATTTCCAGTTTGTTCATGGCTTCCTCAAACGGCGGCACCAGCGCGCCGGGGGTGACCCAGTCCAAGGAGCCGCCGTTGACGGCGGAGCCTTTGTCGTCGGAGTGGGCGCGCGCCAGGTTGGCAAAATCTTCGCCGGCCAGAATGCGGTCGCGGAGGCCGATCAGGCGTTTTTGCGCTTCGGCGTCGTCGATGAGTTCGTTGGTTTTGATCAAGATGTGGCGCACTTTGGTTTTGGTGACCATGTGTTGCGCGCCGCCTTCGACATCCAGGATTTTGATGATGTGGAAGCCGCTAGGGCTGCGGATGGGGTCGGAGATGTCGCCGCGGTTCATGCCGACGACTATGTCGGCGAATAGGGTGGGAATTTGGTTGATGTTCCGCCAGCCGAGGTCGCCGCCCTTGAGGGCGTTGTCGTCGTTGGAGACGCTGACGGCGGTTTGTTTGAAGTCCTTGCCGGTGCGCAGGTCGCGCACGATTTGTTCGGCTTTTTCCTGGGCGCGCTGAATCGCTGACGCGGAGGCGCCTTCGGACACGGCGATCAGGATGTGGCCGAGCCGGTATTGGGAGTGGGTTTGGCCGGCTTTGCCCTGGGTTTCCATGTAATGGGCGACTTCCGCGTCGGTGACCTTGATGCGGGAGCCGATTTCGCGGCCGCGTAATTGGTTGACCTCGATTTCGTTGCGCAGGTTTTCCTCGAATTTTTTGAATTGCATGCCCTGGCGGCGCAGTTCTTCTTGAAAGTCTTGCACCGACAAGCCGTTGCGGGAGGCGATTTCAGACACCGAGTTGGCGAGCATTTCGTCGCTGACTTGGATGCCGGAGCGGGCGGCGATTTGGCGTTGCAGTTTGTCGAGCACCATGCGTTCCAATACTTGTTTGCGCAGGATGAAATCCGGCGGCGCTTGCACGTTGCCGCCGCGCAGCTTGGCGCTAATGAGGGCCACTTCTTCGTTGAGTTCACGGTCAAGGATGACGTCGTCTTCGACGGTGGCGACGATGCGGTCTAGCATTTCGGCGGCGGCCGGGACGCCGTGCAGCGCGCCGAGCAAACCAAGCAGTAACAGAATGATGTGAGTCATATTAGTCGAAATATCCCGATTTGTGATAGCCGTTAAGGCTATTTTGCAGGAATTGGTCTACGTTGTCGCCTAGGCCGGACAGTCCTTTGAGTTCGATTTGCACGAAGAAGGAGTTTTCCGGGGTAAGGCTGGTGTAATTGCTGGTGGTGGCGCCGTTGATAAAGCGGCGGCCAATGAAGCGCAGCCGCCAGCAGCAGTTTTCTTTTTCCAGACCGATAAAGCTTTCCAAAGTTTTGTCGAAATTCAAGGAGTATTGCCAGCGGCCGAGGACGAACCAGTCGTTGAATAGCGGCCAACGGAACGAGGCGTCCGCCAGCGAGATGTTGGCCGGCAAGTTACTGCCCGGAATCAGGGTTTGCGGGGCCAGCGGGTTGGCCACGGAGCTACGGTAGCGGTAGCCGATGTCGAAAATCTGGTCCGGCTGGTTACGGTATTTAAGCACGGCCTGACCGCGGGCGAAGCGGTTTTCCTCTGAGTTCCATTGCGCGCCGGTCAGGTAGGAAAGATGTTCGTCGATTTGGCCGCTAACTTCGCTGACCAAGTTGGAGTTTTTACCTGTTTGCACCGGGATGTTATACCCTGAGCTGATTTGGTTCAGGTATACCGAGTTTAGTGTAACATCCCGATTTTGGAAATAGAAAATTTCGCCGACGCTGACTTTTAAAGGCTCCAGGCCAGTGTGGGAGTCGACGAAACGCGAGGTGGCGGCCACGGTGACTTGGTTGGCGTCTATCAGGCGGTCGTATCCGGTATAGCTGTTTTCCCGGAACAGGCTGTTGAAGCTGGGGTCGTAGGCGGTGGTGTCGAACAGCGGAATGTCGTATTGGTTTTTACGCGGGATATACAAGTAAAACAGGCGCGGCTCAATGATGTGGTTGTAACGCCCGTCGCCGAATTCCATTGGTTTTTCAAAGGATAGGCCGCTGTCTACGGAGAAGATCGGCAAGGTGCGGTTGATTGAGGACGGCAGGCCGGCGACGTTCTGGTTGGTCAATTCGTATTGCACCGATTGGACGGAAGCCTTGGGGATGAAGAATCCGGCGGTGGATTCAAACGGCATGGAAACCGAGGGCCAGAATACCATACGCTGGCCGTTGACCAGGGTTTTATGGTTGAAGCTTCCGTATTGGGTGAGCATGCCGACGCGCAACGGCAAGTCCCCGGAGTCGAATAAATGGTTATAACTTAGGTTGATCCGCGGCAGTACGTCGTAGGGAATATTATGGCTGTTGGCGCCGATGGTGGGGTCTATGGATTGGTAATGCTGGATGGCGGTGGAGGCGGCAAAATCGTTGCCGCCATAGTTGATGTTGGCAATGCTGTTCAAGTAACTACTGCGTTGCACGCCGAGCGCGGTGTTCAAGTCGTTGAAATAGGTGTGGTCCGACACCAGGTTTAGGTCAATCAGGCTGTTGATCTGCGGGGTGATGGCGCTTTTGTCCTTGAAGCTGAAATAATAACGTTCTTTGTGTAGCTTTTGGTCGTTAGGCATGAAATTCAGATTCAGGCTGCCCTTGGAGTTGTGTGTTAAATAGCGGGTTTGGTCGCTGAGCATTTCACCCCGTTCGGCATAATAGCTGGGGGTGATGGTGGTGTCTAGATTGGGGGCCAGATTCCAGTAAAACGGGGCCGAGAAGTAAAAACCGGAGCGCTGGGTGCGGCCCCAGAATGGCGATAGAAAACCTGATTGCCGGCGCTGATCGGTTGGAAACGAGATGTATGGGGTGTACGCCACCGGCACGCCCTTAAATTCAAGCCAGGCGTTTTTGGCAGAGCCTTTGCCGCTTTCACGGTTGATTTTTAGGCGTTCGGCGTGAATCAGCCAGTCTTGGTTGCCGGGGGCGCAACTCGTGAATTGGGTGTTATGGTAACGAGTGAGGATTTTGCTGTCGCGGTAGACCACTTCGGAATATCCGCGCAACGGGCCGTCGCCGGCGATGTAAAGAGTGTTGCGCAGTTTGCCTTCGTCGGTGCGCAGGTTGAGCGACAGGTTGTCGGCGGCCAGGGCGAAGGCGGCTTCGCTATAAATGATGTTGCCTTGGGCGTCCATGGCTCCGAGGTTGTTGTCGTAGCTGGCTTTGTCGGCCAGCAGGTGCTGGTCGGCGCGGCGCAAGTCCACGTTGCCGGCGTAGTTCATCACTTCGCCTTCAAATGCCTCGCTGAAATCGGCGGTGACCAAGGTGTCGGCGGTTTCACGCGCTTGCTGGGAGACGTTGAAGCGCTTGCGCTTTTTGACCGACCAATTGCTGCAGTTGGTCCACGGGTCGCGGCTGAATTCGTCGCGCAGGCGCTGGAACATGATTTCCTGGTGTTGGTTGAACGTGGGGGTGAGCCAGGAGGCGTAGCTTTCCAGGCCGGCGGCGAGTTCTTCGTCGCTTGGCGGCGGGGGGGATTGGTTGCAGTTTTTGGAGGCTTGTCCTTTCGCGTCGCGGCAACCGGGTTCGCTGGCTTGGCCGGCGGCCGATTGTCGCGAAGCTTCGACGCGCTCGACCTTGGCTTTGTTGCCGCTTTCGGTGATGAGTACCTTTGATTTGACGCTGTTTGATTTTGTTCTTGCAGGTTCAGCCGCCGTCTCGGCGGCTCCCAAGGGCGTCAGGCCTTGAGCCGGGGGCGGGTTCGGGCTGGCGGCGGCTTTGTCAGGCGGCGCGGTGTTGGGTTTGACCGGCGCGGTCGCCGGTTGCTTGCCGGGCGCGGCGGGTTCCAGATTCGCGGCGGCGGGTTGCTTGGCGGTTTGCGGCCTGGCGGGTTCCGGCGCCGGGTTGTCTTGGTTTAAACAGTTCCATTCGCCTTCGGGGGTTTGTTCGCAATCCCAAGTGGATGAGCCGACAGCCGCTTGCGCTTGACCATTAGATAGGGCGAGAAAACAAAAAAACAAAAAATAAAATTTCTGCAGCCGTTCGGGCTTACTCCCTTGATTTTCAGAATGATTTCCCTGATATGACGCCTCGGCGCATGTAAGTTGTCGATTGTCCATTTTTGGGTTATCAATCTGGTCGTTTTTGCTGGGAGGGATTTTAACGGTTGCAAATTTCATTATTGGGCAAAAATACGGTGGATTGGGCATCCGGGATTAAAATCGTCTAAAATGCGCAGCTTATTTTACCCTATGACGCCGCGCTTTTAACCAAATGTATTTTAGTAATTCCAATGGCCAATTCTGATGGCTAATTCCGATGCGCGCAAACAGGAATTGTCGGCGTGGTTGTTGCACGATTTAGGTTTGTCCGAGCCGCGTTTGGTTTTGGCGGCCAGCGACGCCAGTTTTCGCCGTTATTGGCGCGCCAGTCACGCGGGCGGCAGCCATATTGTGATGGATGCGCCGCCGGAGACGGAGCGCACCGAGCCGTTTGTCCGCATTGCGGAGTTATTTCGTGAGGCCGGGTTGCGTACGCCCAGGGTTTACGCGCGAAATGCGGCGCGGGGGTTTTTGTTGCTGGAGGATTTCGGCGATTTGAATTTGCTGCGGGCGGCCGGGCCGGATAATGCGGATGGTTTGTATCGGCGGGCCTTGGACGCTTTGGTGTTGTTGCAGCTGAATTTGCCGGTGGCGGCCTTGGATTTGCCCGTTTACGACGCGGCGTTGTTGCACCGGGAGTTGGATATTTTCGGCGAGTGGTTTTTGGCCGGTTTGTTGGGGATGGATTGGCCGGCCGGTATGCGGGAGCCGGTATACCGGTTTTTGACCGATTCGGCGTTGGCGCAGCCCAGGGTGTGCGTGCACCGGGATTTTCATTCGCGCAATTTGATGGCGCCGGACGCGGGGCCGCTCGGCGTGCTGGATTTTCAGGACGCGGTGGCGGGCCCTTTGACTTATGACGTGGTTTCCTTGTTGCGAGATTGTTATGTGGCTTGGCCGGAGGCGCGGGTAGCGGCTTGGCTAAGATATTTTCAGCAGCGTTCGCCTTTGGCCGGTCAGGTGGATTGGGCCGTGTTCAGCCGCTGGTTTGATTTGATGGGCATGCAACGGCATTTGAAGGCGATAGGCATTTTCGCCCGTTTGTATTTGCGCGACGGCAAGCCGGGTTATTTGCCGGACATTCCGCGCACTTTTGATTATGTGGCGCGGGTGGCGGCGGATTATCCGGATTTGGCCGGGTTTGCGGATTTTTTGCGGCAAGCGGTCGCGCCTAGGCTGGCGGATTTGCGCTTGCCGGGCCGGTTGGACGGTTAGCGGTTTTTCAGGAGGGCGGGATGAAGGCGATGATTTTGGCCGCCGGCCGCGGCGAGCGCATGGGGAGTTTGACCGACGCCACGCCGAAACCTTTATTGCGCGTCGGCGGCAGGCGCTTGATCGAATATAGCTTGGAAAGTTTGCGTAGCGCGGGTTTTAGCCAAGTGGTGATTAATATTGCTTATCTGGGCGTCCAAATCCGCGAATTTTGCGGCGACGGCGGGCGCTGGGGCTTGAGCATTGAATATTCCGACGAGGGCGAGCGGGCGTTGGAGACTGCCGGCGGTATCGCCAAGGCTTTGCCGTTGTTGGGGGGGCGGCGGTTCTTGGCGCTGAACGCGGATGTGATTTGCGACTATCCGCTGGCCGAGTTGCGCGACCGGGGTCAGGGTTTGGCGCATTTGGTAATGATAGATAATCCGCCGCATCATGCGGCGGGCGATTTTGCGTTGCAGGGCGGGGTGTTGTCGCAGACAGGCGCGGAAAATTTGACGTTTAGCGGAATTGGCGTCTATGAGCCGGCCTTGTTCGCCGCTTTGCCGCTGGAGCCGCTGAGGCTGCGGCCGGTTTTGGAGCAGGCGATGCTCGACCGGCAGGTGCGCGGCGAACATTATCGTGGTTTTTGGCGGGATATCGGTTCGCCGGGGCGTTTGCAAGAGGCCGTACAGTCTTTAGACCGGTTGAACCCGAATCCGGGCTATCCGAGCCCGGACAGTTCCGATTCCGGTCAGGCTTAAGGTTTGCAGCCGAGCAAGGCGTATTTGCCGGCTAGGGTGCCGTGGGTTCCGAGCTGTGTTTCCGGCGCGGCGGCGGAGTTGCAATTCCAAGTCAGCGCGGCGTCGCCAGTGGCGGGAGAGCTGGTGTCCGTGCCGCCGCTTAAGGGTTGGCCGTTGAGCAGAGGGGCGAAAATCAGGCTGCCGTTGCCGGCGTCGGGGCCAAAGTTCAGGCTGATTTCGCCGTTGTCCCGATTGATGCCGATGCCGGCGAGGTCGGCGGCGGCTTGGGGCGGAGTCCAGCCGGCGTCGAAATTGAGGCCGGCGGCGGCGTTTTTAGCGACCAGGGTTTTGACCTCAGCCGCCGCGCCCGCGCCGACGGCGACTTTTTGCGCGATGGTGAAGTCGCGGTACAGCGGTATCGCCAATAGGACGATAACGACGAGGATAATCAGCAAGATGCCGAATTCGATCAGGCCGAAGCCTGATTGAGAGTTTAGGCCGGTTTTTGTTCTAAAACGGGTGGTAGTAGGGTTGCTGCGTTTATTATTCATGTGGCGCCAATAGGGGGTTTTTAGTTTTTATATAAAAGGATTTTACCGTTAAAACTTGGTCAGGCGAAAGGCATTTTTTAGAGCGGCGGGCGGTTCGGCTGGGCGGGCGCTTGTCACGGCGTTTAAATATTCGGCATGAATAATGGCGGCGGAGCGCCAGCGAGGCAGGGCCCGGCGTTCATTTCCATTTCGCTTTGTTAGGCGGGTTTAAGTGGTTAAGCTGGCTGGCGTGCAGCCGGTTTGAAACTATCGCGCCGGAACCTGGTCGATATGTAGCGGCTTAAGCAGGTAAAGTACGCAGCGCGCCGTGGACGGTACGAAAAAATTTTCTTGGTTGGTTGTGGTTTGAGTATTTTGCTCCGGTTTTTTGATGATAAAATTCGCAAAATTCGGTAGTAGCTGGCGGGGTGGGTTGATGCCGGATTCGATTAGCGCGCATTGATGTGGTCTTGCGCTCGCTGTAGGAGCCGATAGCCGGCGGCGATTCCGGGCGGGAGAATTTTGGTTGTGTTTCGAATTGGTTGTTAAATTATGAGTTTTACTGAAGGTGTGCGCTTGAGCCGGTATTCCGGAAAATCGTTGGCGCGGTCGGGACGTTGGTTGGCGGTTTGCTTGTTACTATGCGCCGATCTGCATTGGGCGGAGGCGGCCGAAGCGAATATGAAGCGCGTAATTTCCGCTTTACTGAGCTCTAAACCTGAGCAGTGGTTGTTGGAGCAGGATTTTTCCCGTTATCAGCCGGAATTGGCGCGTTTATACGCGGCTGGCGGCATGCGTTTGCTGTGGTTGGGCGCGGACGATTCGGAACAAAACGTGCGGGACGCCTTGCAAGTGTTGCAGAACGCCGAGGCGGATGGTTTGAACCCTTCGCATTACGCCGCCGAAAGCTTGCGACAGGCGTTTGAGGAGCTGGCGGCGCGGAACGGTTCCAGCCCCCAGGCCTTGGCGATGTATGATTTGTCGCTGTCCTTGTCTTTACTGAGTTTCATGCATGACGTGCGGCAAGGCCGGGTGGACCCGGCGGGATTTAATTATCCGCCCGCGTTTGGAGCCAAGACGCCGTTGGATGCGGTGCGGATGTTGAAGGCCGCTATGACGCGGCAATCCATCGCCGGTTTGCCGGATCAGGCCGCGCCCGAGTTGGTGCAATATCAGCAATTGAAAAGCGCTTTGGCCTATTACCGGCGGCAAACGGAGTTAGAACCGCCGGCCGATTTGGAGTTCGCCAAGGTGTTGCATCCAGGTGATAGCGATGCGCGCATGCCTGAATTGCGCGAGCGTTTGCGCTCTTTGGGTGAATTGATGGAGACGGAGCCGGCGGCGGAACCGGCTCAAGCCGAGTTGTACGACGAGGCGACGGTGGAGGCGGTGATGCGTTTGCAACGCTTGCAAGGCATGAGCGCGGACGGGGTGATCGGTAAACAGACGTTGGCTTTATTGAATTTGAAGCCGGCGGAAAAAATCGGCTTGATTAAATTGGCGATGGAGCGCTTGCGTTGGTTGCCTAAGCCTCCCGCGGGCCGCATGATTATGGTGAACATTCCGGCGTTTCAGTTGTGGGCGTTTAATTCGATGGACGACCAAACAGCTTTGAGCATGAAGGTGGTGGTCGGAAAGGCCGGTGAGACGCAGACGCCGATTTTGTGGGAGGAAATGCGGTTTTTGGAGTTCATGCCCTATTGGAATATTCCAAAGAGTATTTGGGATAAGGAGATTTTGCCAAAGTCGCGTACCGATAGGCATTATTTGACTAAGCAGGAGATCGAATGGGTGCCGGCCGCCGCGCCGCGCGCGGCTAGCGACGAGGCGGAAGACGACGATCCGCAACCGGTTTCGTTGCGGGTGCGGCAGCGGCCGGGCAAGAAAAATCCCTTGGGCAAGGTTAAGTTTATTTTTCCTAATAAATCGGACGTGTATCTGCATGACACCCCGGCGCGCGGAGCTTTCGGCCGCGACCGGCGGGATTTGAGCCATGGTTGCGTGCGGGTGGCGGAGCCGGAGAAACTGGCGGCTTTCGTTCTGGCCGAGCAAACCGGTTGGGACAAACAGATGATTTCGCAGGCGATGGCTGGGCCGAAAACTCAGCGCGTGACGTTGAAGAAGGCGGTGCCGGTGCTGTTTTTTTATAACACCGCCTACGCCGGACAGGATAATAAGCTGCGTTTTTATCCGGATATATACGGTTACGATCAACAGTTGCAAAGCGCGTTGGATAAATCCGGGCCTACCGTGCGACTGGGCAAGGCCTTGGCGGCGGACGGTTGAAACGCGGCCCCTGTAATTATTTGTTTGCGCGTGGAAATTTAAGGATCATCCCACGCTGAATAGTTACATAATAGTTTACGTTAGCTGGCTTTGAACTGCGTTTAAGAGGTATTGATCATGCAAAAAACCGTTTTGATTACCGGCGCCAATCGGGGCTTGGGTCTTGAGTTTAGTCGCCAATACGCGGAAGCGGGTTGGCGGGTGATTGCGGCTTGCCGCGCGCCCGATGCGGCTAAGGAATTGGCTGCCTTGGCGCTGGAATATAATAGCGTGCAAATTGAGACGTTGGATGTGGCGGATTTCGCCCAGGTCGAGGCCTTGGCTGAATCTTTGGCCGAAGAGGCGATTGATGTGTTGCTGAACAACGCCGGGGTGTATTTCGATAAGTCGGGACAAGGTTTGGGCGCTTTGGATTATCAGGCTTGGAGCCGCACTTTATGGGTGAATGCGCAAGCGCCGGTGAAAATCGCCGAGGCTTTTTTGCCGCATTTGGAGCGCGGCGCGGATAAATTGATCGTGGCGGTCAGCAGTTTGATGGGGAGTATCGCCGATAATACCAGCGGCGGCAGTTTGTTTTACCGTAGCAGCAAGGCGGCCTTAAACGCGGCGATGCATAGTCTGGCGCTTGATTTGGCCCCGCGCGGCATTGGGGTGCTGATTTTGCATCCGGGTTGGGTCAAAACCGATATGGGCGGGCCGAACGCCTTGATCGAGGCGGCGGAAAGCGTGGCCGGCATGCGGCAGCGGATCAAGTTTTTCGATTTGAGCCAGAGCGGCCAGTTTATCCGTTTTGACGGCGCTATTGCGCCTTGGTGAGCGCTGGCTAGGGTTTAAAAGTTTCAATCCGGCGGCGGCTGCCGGGTTTTTTCCAGGCATACGTCTACGCTATGGCGGAGAATGAAAAAAGTCATCGCCATGGCGTATGCGGCGTAATGCCGGGTAATCAGGACGCCGGCTAGGACTAGCCCGGCGGCGGCGTAGATGTCCAGGCGCATCAGTTGGTTCATGTGCCGTAGTTGCGCCATGGATTCGGCGTCGAATTGTTGGCAACGGTTGATCAGGCTTAAGGCGGCCACGCCGCTGATGATGGCGAAATAAAGCGGGTAGGCTAGGAACATGGGGGCGTCGGCTTCAAATTCCGGCCGCCAGAAGCCGTACCAGGTGAGGAGCATGCCGCTGCAATAGCCGTCGTGCCAAATCATGGCCGGGAGTTTTTTGCGCCAGCCCAGCAGCAGGCAGAATACGGCCGCGCCGCCGGCGGCGATTTGCGCTTCGGGGGCGGTGAGCCAATCCAGGTAGGGAAGTCGGTTTTGCACTATCAGGGCTAGGGTTAGGCAAAGGATGATGAATACCGGCATAATCGGCCTCGTTGTCGGTTGGGGGTTAATCGGCGATTATACCGGGCAGGAAAAATTCGGCCACCAGCAGCGGGTGCTGGCGGATGGCGTAGACGGTGCGGCGTCCGGGAATTTGGGGTGGTAGAGTCAGTATTTGCGCCAGTTCCGAGCGCCAGATGCGGCTCGGGGTATCCGTGTATTGAACGCGGCGGCGTTCCAGATCGGGCTGGGCGAACAGGACTTCTCCCAGCGGCCGCGCGCCCAGCCGGGCCAGATTGTGGCCGGGGATGCGGGCCGCGGCGGCCGGCAGCACGCTACGGGCCAGGATCAAGGGCCGGCCGCCGGCATGGAGCAGAACTTCGCGTATCAGTTGAAAATGCCGGGGGTTGAGTTCCAGCAACAAGCTTTCGTCGGAGAAGGGCGGCAGCCATTGCCGGCGCAGCAGGCGCACGCCGAAGGCCGCGCCGTATTGCCGGCGCAAGCGTTGGGTCAGGGAGCCGGTTTCGGCGAGCCAGGAGTGTATGCGTGGCCCGTGGGCCGCCGGATCGTAGGCGGCTGGCGCTTGCCAGCGCGGCGCTTGGGCGAACAGGGCGCTTTTTTGCATGTCACACCTCGGCGTATTGCCGGCCGTGGCCTAGCCAGCGCCGAATCAGGGGTTGTATGGTTTCCGGATAGTCTTGCATTAGGCGCGCCGCGGCGTTGGGTATTAAGGGAATCAAGTTTTGGTCTCGGCTTAGGTCTGCTATTTTAAAACTCATGGGGCCGGTTTGGCGCGTACCCATGATTTCACCAGGGCCGCGCAATTGTAAATCTTTTTCCGCGATTTCAAAGCCGTCGTGGCTATGTTTCAGGATGTTAAGCCTTTCCTTGGCGGTGAGCGACAGCGGCGGTTGGTAGACTAAGAGACAATAGCCCGCCTGGCTGCCGCGGCCGACCCGGCCGCGCAATTGGTGTAGTTGCGCTAGGCCGAGACGTTCGGGATTTTCGATGATCATAAGGTCTGCATTGGCGACGTCGACGCCGACTTCGATAACGGTGGTGGCGACTAGCAGGTCGATTTCGCCTTGTTTGAAGCGGCGCATGACGGCTTCTTTGTCGGCGGCTTTCAGCCGTCCGTGGGCCAGGCCTATGCGGGCGCCAGGCAGTTGCGCCGCCAGTTGGGCGGCGGTTTTTTCCGCCGCTTCGCATTCAAGTTGTTCGGATTCTTCGATCAAAGTGCACACCCAGTAGGCTTGGCGGCCTTTTTGAATCCATTCGGCGATGCGGTCTACGATTTCTTGCCGGCGCGCGGCCGGAATGGCGCGGGTGGCGACCGGTAGCCGGCCGGGCGGGCGTTCGTCTAGCGCCGAGAGTTGAAATTCGGAGTATTGCAGCATGGCCAGGGAGCGCGGTATGGGGGTGGCGGTCATGCTGAGCTGGTGCGGGGTTAGGCCTTGGGGGTGTCCTTTTTCGCGCAGGGCCAGCCGTTGATTGACGCCGAAGCGGTGTTGTTCGTCAATGATGATCAGGCCCAAACTCCGGAATTGCACCTCGTCTTGAAACAGGGCGTGGGTGCCGATGACTATTTGGGCGCGACCTTCGCGCAAGTCGTCGAGAATTTGCCGGCGCTGCTTGCCTTTTTGTTGGCCGCTGAGGTAGGCGATGGCGTTATGTGAGCCGAACCAGCGCTGGAAGTTGTGGTGGAGTTGTTCGGCCAGAATTTCGGTCGGGGCCATCACGGCGGTTTGATGGCCGCCGGCGATGGCGTTGAGGGCGGCGGCGGCGGCGACCACGGTTTTGCCGGAGCCGACGTCGCCTTGCAGCAAGCGCAGCATGGGGCGGTTTTGCCGGCAGTCGAGGATGATTTCACGTATGGCGCGTTGCTGAGCGCCGGTGAGTTGGAACGGCAGGCCGGCGCGGAAATGGGCGAGTTCGGTCTCGGCCGGTTCGATGGCGGGCGCCGGCGGTTCGCCGCTACGTTGTTTGTGGCTGCCTAAGGCCAGCCGGTGCGCCAGTAGCTCTTCAAACGCTAGCCGTTGCCGCGCCAGGGCATCCAGCGGCGCGCCGGCCGGGGGGTGGTGCAGGCGTTGCAGGGCGGTCTTCAGGTCCGGGAACCGGTCGGCGTTAGGCAGCCCCGGGGGCAGGTAGTCGTTGAGCGCGGCCGGGTCGTTTAGGCATAGCGTCAAGGCTTGCGCGACCAGTTTGCGCAGCAGGTTTTGGCTGATGCCTTCGGTAAGCGGATACACCGGGGTTAGATGCGGGTCTAGCAGTTGCTCCGCGCTGTCGACGATTTTGTATTCGGGATGGATAATTTCCAGGCCGTGGAAGCCGGCGCGAATTTCTCCATAGCAGCCGAGCAGAGTGCCGGGTTTGAGTTGGCGTTCTTGAAACGGCCCGAAATGGAAAAAGCGCAGGCGCAGCACGCCGCTGCCGTCGTCGATGCGGCACAGCCGGCTGCCGCGAGCGCCGGGTTTGGCGGGGTCCAGCGCTAGGATGCGGCCGAGCGTTAAAGCGTCTTGGCCGATCCGCAACGCGGCGATGGGGGTGATGCGGCTCCGGTCTTGATAGCGCAACGGCAGGTGGAACAGCAAGTCTTGCAGTTGCCGCAGTCCGAGTTTTTCCAGTCGCCGCGCGGTTTGCGCGCCTACGCCGTTCAAACTGGCGACCGGCAGTAAATGCGCGGGGGCGGAGGGCATGCGGCGCGCTTAAACGGAGCGGCCGGGCTTAATAGTATTCGTTTTTAAGCGCCAGCACGCCGTCCATTTCCACCACGGCGTCCTTGGGCAGGCTGGCGACGCCGATGGCGGCGCGGGCCGGATACGGTTCCTGAAAGTATTCGGCCATGATTTGGTTCAGCAGCGGAAAAAAGCTAAGGTCGGTGAGATAGACGTTGAGTTTGACGATGTCGTCGAGTTCGCCGCCGGCCGCCGCGCAGACCTCGGCTAGGTTTTTGAATACTTGGCGGATTTGCGCGCCGACATCGCCTTCAACCAGTTGCATGGTTTCCGGGTCTAAGGGTATTTGGCCGGACAGGTAGACGATGTTGTCTACTCGGACGGCTTGGGAGTATGCGCCGATGGCTTGCGGCGCGGCGGCGGTGGAGATGATTTGTTTGCTCATGGGTTCTCTAGGCCTTGATGCGTGTGATTTTTAAAACGATGTTGAGTTTTTTTAGCTTGCGGATGATGTTGGCCAGATGCGAACGGTCGCGCACCGCAAGGGTGATGAGGTCCACGGAGACGCGGTTGTCTTGGCTGACGACGTGAATGTTTTCTATGTTGGATTCCATGCTGGAGATGGTGGAGGCGATGGTGGCCAAGGAGCCGCGTTGATTCATGAGTTCAATGCGGATGTCGGCCGGGTATTCGCCGCTGACTTCCTGGCTCCATTCCACGTCTAGCCAGCTGGTTTGTTTTTTTCGGCTTTCGTTGCAATTGTGGCATTCGTGGTGGTGCACGACGATGCCTTTGCCGGGATTGAAGAAGCCGATGATCGGGTCGCCGGGAATCGGGCGGCAACATTTGGCCAGACTGACGACGATGCCTTCTGTGCCTTTGATGATAAGCGGTCCGCCGCGGCTGGGGTCTCGCATCGGGATGTCGCCGCTGTCGCCGGTTTGGGCGATGTATTTGGCTACCAGAAACGGCATTTTGTTGCCGAGGCCTATGTCTTCCAGCAGTTCGCTTAGCGAGTGGCTTTTTAGTTGTTGCAACACGAGCAACATGCGGTTGTTGTCGATGTCGAAGAAATCGATGTTCAAGGATTTTAGTTCTTTTTCAAGCAGGCGGCGGCCAAGGCCGATGGCTTCTTGTTGCTTGAAGTTTTTCAGGTAGGCGCGGATGCAGCTGCGCGCCTTGGCGGTGATTACGTAGTTGAGCCACAACGGATTGGGCCGCGCCCAGGGGGCGGTGATGATTTCTATGCACATGCCGTTTTCAAGCTTGGTTTGCAGCGGCACCAGTTTTTTCTCGATTCGCGCGGATACGCAGGCGTTGCCGACGTCGGTATGCACCATGTAGGCGAAATCGACGATGCTGGCGCCGCGCGGCAGTTTGATGATTTTACCCTTGGGGGTGAAGACGAATACTTCTTGCGGAAACAGGTCTACTTTTAGGTTGTCGATGAATTCCAAGGGGTCGCGGGCGGATTTTTGAATTTCCAGCAGGTCGCGCAGCCATTCGTTGACCCGCGCTTGCAGGTTGGCGTTTTTTTCCTGGTCGCTTTTGTACAGCCAATGCGCGGCGATGCCGGATTCGGACATGCGGTGCATTTCGTGGGTGCGGATTTGAATTTCTATCGGTAAGCCGTAGGGGCCTATCAGTACGGTGTGCAGCGATTGGTAACCGTTGCCTTTGGGTAGGGCGATGTAATCCTTGAAGCGGCCGGGGATGGGTTTGTACAGATTGTGCACGCAGCCCAGGGCGCGGTAGCAGTCATCGACTTTTTCGCAATAGATGCGAAAGGCGTAGACGTCGAACACGTCTTTGAACGAGATTTTTTTGCGCCGCATTTTATGGTAAATGCTGGCGATGTTTTTTTCGCGGCCGCCGACGGTGCCGTCTATGCCGGTTTCGATTAGCCGGTTTTGTATGGCGGTTTGAATGGTGTCGAATACGGTTTTGTGCGCGCCCTTGAATTGTTTGACCGCGTGGCAGATGACTTCATACCGGTAGGGGTGGACGGTTTTGAAGCTTAAGGTCTCCAGTTGGTGACGCATGTCGTTCATGCCAAGGCGGTTGGCGATGGGAGCGTAGATTTCGAGAGTTTCCTGGGCGATGCGTTTTTTTTTATCCAAAGGCATTTTGTCCAGGGTTTGCATATTGTGCAGGCGGTCTGCCAGCTTGACGATGATGACGCGCAAGTCTTTGGCCATGGCCAGGATCATTTTGCGTACGCTTTCCGCTTGCGCTTCGGCGCGCGAGCGGCTGTCTATGCGAGACAATTTGGTGACGCCATCCACCAGTTCGGCTACTTCCGGGCTGAAGGCTAGGCTGATGTCTTGTTTGGAGACTTCGGTGTCTTCAATGACGTCGTGCAGGATGGCGGCCATGATGCCGTTGGCGTCCATGCGGATTTCGGCCAGGGTAATGGCCACGGACACCGGATGGCAAATATAGGCTTCGCCGCTTTTGCGGAATTGGCCGGAATGCGCGTCGGCGCTGTAATGGTAGGCGCGGACGACTTCTTCTATTTGCGCGGGTTCCAGGTAGCCATGCAGTTGGCCGCAGAGTTGGTTGAGCAGTTTTTGTTCCGGGTGCTCAACCGTCGGGTCCATGGATTTTACGGCTACTTCCGGCATGGCGGCATTACAGTTCTAGATGGGTGTCGGACACAAAATTATGACGTTGCAGGCGGTCGATGTTTTCCTCGTTGACGAATCCGCCGGCGATTTCGCGCAGGGCGACCACGGTGTCTTTGTCTTTGCCGCGCGGTACGAATTCGTCGGCGCCTTTTTCCAGTTGCCGCGCCCGTTTGCTGGCCAGCAAGACGAGTTTAAATCGGTTTTCCACATGTTGTAAACAATCTTCGATGGTAACGCGAGCCATAATTATTAATTCTATTCAGGTTGAAATAAAGGATTTCGCGGCGAGCGCGATTATCCAGAGCGGATTTGGATTATAAGCGAAGTATTCGAATTAGGACAAGCTTATAAATGGGAATTTTATCGATTTGAAAAGCCGGCGGGCAATAAAAAGCCCGCTATGAAGCGGGCCCGTCCGGTTTTTTTGTTATTGTTGTGGTTGGACGCCTGCCTTGTGGGCAGTTAGTCAAGCAGTTACTATGTAGTTGTTATTGTTATGAGCCTTTATTACAGGCCGCTTCCCTCCCCCTTAAAAGTCTTTAACAATGGTGATGACCGTTGCACACTCCATTAAGGTGTGCCAAATTCTATGCAAAATTTTGCCGTTTGTCTATTAAAATTTGTAATTTTAACGAAATGGTTTCGTGTCGAAATTAGGTGGTTGAATGTAGTCAGCTTTTTTTGTGTGTGCGTGTATTCATTTGCCGCGCTGTGATTTTCTTTCGTCTTGATCGGTTTGAAAAAAGTTCATGCGTTCGTTCAAAATGGCCAGCAATGGGTAGTTGAGATCGGCTTCTTGTTTGGCGAGGCGGACTTGTTGAATAGCTTCTTCCGTTTGGCCGGTGGAGAAGTAGTATTCCGCCAAATAGCGGTGCGATTCGGCGGAATGATGCAGTTGGGCGTGCGCTTCGGCTAGCAGTTCGTAGTAGAAGGGTTGGTTTTTTTGTGGTTCGGATAATGAGTCCAGGGTGTGAAGGGCGATTTGCGCTTGTTCACTTTTGAGCAGGGTGCGAATGTATTCGATTTTTATGGCGTCGTTATGCGGGAAACTGGCGACGGATTTGGCGTAAATCAGGTTGGCTTTGGCGTAATTGTGCTGGTCTGCGGCGACTTTGGCCAAGGCGGCCTGGTATTGCGGTTGGTTGGGGTATTGGGTGGCCAATTCAGCGAAAATGGCGGCGGCTGCGTCGGGTTGCTGCAAGTCGGCGTAGGCCAGCCCCATGCCGTAGCGCGCGGCGGCGCGTTGGTCGGGGGCGCCTTGTTGCGATAGCAGGGTGAAGTGTTGCAGCAGGGCGGTTTTGTCGCTTTCGGAGATGGCTTTAATTTTGGCCTTGGTCAGTAGATAGCTTTCTGTATCCGGGTATTGTTTGTAGGGATAGGTTTCGGCGCGGCCGCGGGTGTCGGCGACCCGGTTTTCAGACATAGGGTGGGTGCGCAGAAATTCCGGTACGCCCTGGCCGTAAAAGCGAGTGGATTGCGACATGCGTTCAAAGAAAATCGGCATGCTGCGCGGGTCGAAATTGGAGTCGTAGAGGGTGCTCATGCCTACCCGGTCGGCTTCTTTTTCGTGTTCGCGGGTAAAGTTGATTTGGAATTGCACGCTGCCGGCTTGCACCGCCATCAGCGCCGCCTGACCGGCGTTGGGATTTTGCGAACTTAATAGTATCGCGGCCAAGGTGGCGGCGATGGTGGGTATGGACAAGCGATTGACTTCCTCGAACGAGCGGTATAAATGGCGTTGCGTGACGTGGGCTATCTCGTGCGCCAGCACCGAGGCTAGTTCGCTTTCGGATTCCGTGAGCAGGATCAGGCCGGAGTTTACGCCGATGAAGCCGCCGGGGCCGGCGAAGGCGTTGATGTCTGGGTCCATGACTACGAAGAAGTAAAACGGGTTGCCCGGCGCGTAACTGTGCGCGGAGAGTTGGTGGCCTATGGATTGGATGTATTGCTGGATTTCCATGTCGTGGTTGATAACCGCCTGCGAGTGCAGATTGCGGAAAAAAGCCTCGCCCAGTTCTTTTTCCTGCGCGGGGGAGATTAGCGCGCCGGAGGAATCTCCCATGTCGGGGAGTTGGATTTTATCGATATCGGCGGCGGGGCTGCCCAAGGTGTAACAGCCAAGAGCCAAAATTAGGGTCAGGAGTCGATAGTTCATTTCGGTTGGGCGGAAATCGCAATACGGACGGCAATTCGCCTTGGCTCTAAGGCCTATCCATTACTTTAATTATAGCGCCGGCGGCAAGGTTTGTCGTTGTTAGGTTTGTGACGGTTTGACGATTTTTGTGGCGGGAGGTTCCGGATAGAGGCCGAAATGGGCGGTGTTTCTGTCGCAGGAGGTGGTCTGATGTCCGAGCGTTGGGCGCTTAGGCGCTTAATCGTTTCTCGGTTAGGCTGCGTCCGTTATGATTCATCTTTGACAGGCATGGCCATGGGCACGGCTTCGCCGTATGACTATGTGAAAATCAAGCATGTGTCCGGCGGCCGGTCGCTACTGCGCTATAAATACTACGCCCAAGGCCGCCGCATATGGCAAGGCCCGCTTGTGGATTTTGTCTGGTTTGATGAAGAACCGCCGGAAGATAATTATGATGAATGAAGGCAGTGGTGAGAAATTGGCTGAACAATACCGCGCCACCGGCTTGAATATGCTAGAGGAACGGGCTACATTTGACTACGGCGGCAATGGCGTGAAAGCCGGGGCGCTGGACATGCTGGAGCGCATGCAAACCGGCGGGTTCAAGGCGTTTGGGCATCTAACGGATTTTTTCGAGGAGTTTCGCCTTTATCATCGGAAATACGGTAAAATCGTCAAACACATGGATGATTTGCGCTGCTCGGTATGCTGTGATGATAAAGCGGTTTGCAAAGCCGAAGCCGGTGGTTTTTAGGCGGCGGTGGTCGTCTATGGCGGTTTAGTTTGAATGGCTGGGTTCGGCCCGTTGCTGCCTGTCAACCAAAATGATTCAATGACGGCAATTTGATCATTACCAGTCATAAATGCTTACTGCCGATGATACACAGAGAGGAAAACAAAATGCAGATAAATAAATTCTCGTGTAGCTGTGTATTTTTAGGTTAGATATGCAGTTAACGAATTCATTGGTAACTTGTTCATCAAAATACGCAGCATGGCAAAGAACGACCGACTCCTTTTAGATTGCATTATTGACGATCGGGTTGCAAGCAAACACCCATCGGAAAAGCGTGATGAGGCGTTTGAGTACCTCGCATTGGAGCAGATACTAAAAGAATTCGACCTCTCGACTGATGAGATTCTTTACGGATCAATTGACGGAAGGGGGGACGGTGGAATCGATGGATTTTTTATTCTAGTAAATGGTCATTTATTACAGGATGTCGAATCTTTTGTATGGCCCCGCTCCAATTCAGAGCTTAAGCTAGTTCTGATTAGCTGCAAGCATCACGATACCTTTAAGCAAGCAACATTAGACTCACTTATTGCAACTCTTACAGAGTTGCTAGTTTTTTCAATTGATGACGCAGAGCTAAAGGGGGGCTATTCCGAAAACCTGCTCCGTATGCGTGGAAACCTTAAGGAACCTCTGAAAAACTAGCGTTTTTAGTATCAGCAACTTCAAAAGTTGGTCAAAGATTTCAATATTTGGCTATTTTTTTATCAAAAAGGCCATTTTTATCTGAAAACAAGCCCG
>CAIYSZ010000083.1 GCA_903928965.1 uncultured Pseudomonadota bacterium | reverse complement strand
TGCGTCCGGGCCGTTTCGACCGCCAAGTCGTGGTCGGTTTGCCGGACGTGCGCGGCCGCGAGCAGATTTTAGCCGTGCATTTGAAGAAAGTGCCTTTGTCCGATGATGTGCGGGCCAAGTATATCGCGCAGGGTACGCCGGGTTTTTCCGGCGCGGATTTGGCCAATTTGGTCAATGAGGCGGCCTTGACGGCGGCGCGCTCTAACAAGCGCATGGTAAGCATGGTGGACTTGGAGAAAGCCAAGGACAAGTTGATCATGGGCGCGGAACGCCGTTCCATGGTGATGGACGATAAAGAAAAGCGCATGACCGCGTATCACGAGGCGGGCCACGCGATTGTCGGCCGTTTGGTGCCGGAGCATGATCCGGTTTATAAAGTCAGCATCATGCCGCGTGGCCGCGCCTTGGGCGTCACCATGTTCCTGCCTGAGCGCGATCAATACAGCGCCAGCAAATGTAAACTGGATAGCATGATTTCCAGTTTGTACGGCGGACGTATCGCCGAGGAATTGATTTTCGGCTGGGAGCAGGTTTCCACCGGCGCTTCAAATGATATTGAGCGGGCGACCGAGTTGGCGCGGAACATGGTGACCAAGTGGGGCTTGTCTCAACGTTTGGGGCCGTTGGCGTACAGCGAGGAAGAGGGCGAGATTTTTCTCGGCCGTTCGGTGACGCAGCATAAGTCGGTGGCGGAAGAGACTTCTCATACCATAGATGAAGAAATTCGTTCGATCATTGACCGCAATTACGAGCGGGCCGAGCGTATTTTGAAAGAAAATATGGATATTTTGCATGCGATGGCGGAAGCTTTGATCAAATATGAAACCATCGATAAATACCAGATCGACGAATTAATGAACCGGGTTCCGGTTAGCGCGCCCAAAGGCTGGGACGACACGCCTTCCAACGGCGGTTTAAGCGTGGACCAATGGGAACAAGGCGATAGCGGTCAACCTTTGGGCGGCGCGGCCGGCCCAGGTTAATTCCGTTTAGGTTTGCTGATTAAGCAGGGCGGCCGGTTGGCCGCCCGTGGCGTCAAATTGAATAAGTAAGATTAGGAACAAACAAAAAAGAGGCGTTCGCCTCTTTTTTTTATGGCTGAAGGTTTGAGGTTGGGTTTAATGAGTAAGAAGTATTTCGGTACCGATGGAATACGCGGCAAGGTGGGCGAGTATCCGATTACCGTCGATTTTATGTTGAAGTTGGGTTGGGCGGCCGGCCGGGTGTTCGCCAGTGAGGGCCAGGGTTTTGTGCTGGTAGGCAAGGATACGCGGATTTCCGGCTATATGTTTGAATCGGCGTTTGAGGCGGGGTTAACCGCCGCCGGCGTGAATACGCGCATGCTGGGGCCGATGCCGACGCCGGGCATTGCCTATTTGACGCGCACTTTACGCGCCAAGGCGGGAATTGTCATCAGCGCTTCGCATAATCCGTATTACGATAACGGGGTCAAGTTTTTTTCGGTGCAAGGCATTAAGCTGCCGGACGAACTGGAGCAGCGGATAGAAGCATTTCTGGAAGAGCCGATGACCACGGTGGAGTCGTCCAAGTTGGGCAAGGTGAAGCGGATTACCGACGCCGCCGGCCGTTATATCGAGTTTTGCAAGGCCAGCGTGCCGCCGCACATAGATTTTAAGGGCTTGCGCCTAGTGGTGGATTGCGCCAACGGCGCGACGTATCATATTGCGCCGCACGTGTTCCGCGAAGTGGGGGCCGAGGTGCTGGCGATAGGCGTGGAACCGGACGGCTTGAATATTAACCAAAATTGCGGCGCGACCAAGCCGGAAGCGTTGGCGGCCAAGGTGTTGGAATGCCAGGCGCATTTGGGCGTTGCACTGGATGGCGACGGCGACCGTTTGATTATGGTGGACGAAGCCGGCGAAGTGGTGGACGGCGACGAATTGATTTTCATTATCGCGCGTTCATTGATCGAGCAGGGCAAAAACATAGGTCCGGTGGTCGGCACTTTGATGTCGAACCTAGGCATGGAACATGCGTTGGCCGAGTTGGGGGTTCCGTTGTTGCGCGCCAAGGTCGGCGACCGTTATGTGATGGAGATGTTGACGTCGCAAGGCGGGGTGTTGGGCGGGGAAGGGTCCGGACATATTATTTGCTTGGACAAGACCACCACCGGAGACGGCATAGTCGCCGCCTTGCAAGTGCTGGCCGAGATGCGCCGCACTGGCAAGAGTCTGCGCCAGCTGAAGGCCGGCATGAAAAAATATCCGCAGATTTTATTAAACGTTAAAACCGCGCCCGGCGTGAATATCGACGAATGCGTAGGCATTCAGCAGGCGGTTAAAGATGTGGAACAGGCTTTGGGCCGCCGCGGCCGGGTGTTGTTGCGGCCTTCCGGCACCGAGCCTTTGATTCGGGTCATGGTGGAGGGCGAGCAGGAGGCCAGTGTGCGCGCCTATGCCCTGCAATTGGCGGATGCGGTGAAAACCGCAATTAATTCTTGAATCTAGAAGGTTTAAGGTATATTATAATCGGCTTTATCTAGCTTGGAGTGAGCAATGCGTCGGTCTTTGATAATGGGTAATTGGAAAATGAACGGTTTGCGTCAGGATGCTGTCAATTTGGCAAGCGCCTTGGCCGAAGGCTTGGGCGAGGTGGCCCAAGAAGTGGCTGTTTGCGTTCCGTTTGTATATTTACCGGATGTCGCTCAAGTGTTAGCTTCGTCGCCCATTGCGCTGGGAGCGCAAAATGTCGCCGATCAAGCATCCGGCGCATATACCGGCGAAGTTTCGGCGGCTCAATTGGCCGACGTTGGCGCAAAATACGCCTTAGTGGGCCACTCGGAGCGTCGCTCCTATTATGGCGACACCAATCAATCGGTGGCTAACCGGTTCGCGCAAGCGCAAAAGCAAGGCGTCATTCCTGTTTTGTGCGTGGGTGAAACCTTGGATGAGCGCGAGCAAGGTAAAACCTTTTCCGTGGTGGACGAGCAATTAGACGCGGTAATTGATACCGTGGGCATTGCCGCCTTCGCCAATGCCGTAATCGCCTATGAGCCGGTTTGGGCTATCGGAACCGGCAAAACCGCGAGCGACGAGCAAGCGCAGGAAGTGCATCACTACATTCGCCAACGTCTGGCCGAGCGCGACGCCGACATTGCGGCGAATTTGCAAATTTTATACGGTGGCAGCGTGAAGCCTGATAACGCGCAAGGTTTGTTCGCCCAGCCCGATATCGACGGCGGCTTGGTGGGCGGCGCTTCGTTGGACGCGAGTGGCTTTTTGAAGATTTGCCATTCGGTTTAGTGTTAATTTTGAGAACGATATGTTGTATCAGATAATAATTATAATTCATATCCTGCTTGGCTTCGGCATCATCGGTTTGGTGTTGATTCAGCAAGGCAAGGGTGCGGACGCCGGGGCGGCGTTCGGCAGCGGCGCGTCCGGCACGGTATTCGGCGCGCAAGGCTCGGCTTCGTTTTTGTCTAGAACCACGGCTGTTTTCGCCGCCTTGTTTTTTACTACCAGTTTGGGTTTGGCGGTTTTGGGCGGTTTTCATACTAAAAAGCCGGATTTGATTGAAAGCATTAGCGAGGAAGTGAAATCCGACGTCCCGTTGAGCGCGCCTAAAGCCGCCGGCGAGGAAACGGCTCCCGCGCTGGCTCCAGCGCCCGCGCCGGTTTCCGCTCCAGAAGCGGCTCCGGCCGCCGAGCCTGCCGCCGCCGCGCCAGCGCCAGCCGCCGCTCAGTTGCAGCAAACCGCGGTGCCGCCCGCGCCAGCTTTGAAGGAAGTTGAACCCGCCGCCGCGCCAGCCGCGGCCGTTCCGGAGGAGCAAAGCGCTCCGGCGCCGGCCAAGCAACATAAAGCCAAGCATAAGTAAGGTGATATTTGCCGATGTGGTGAAATTGGTAGACACGCCATCTTGAGGGGGTGGTGACGCAAGTCATGCCGGTTCAAATCCGGCCATCGGTACCAATTGTTAAAAATACATTATAAATCAATAAGTTATATGCTGAATTCAGGTCCTTGTATACTGGATTGTGATTAAATGTATGAATGCAAGAGCCTGTTTTTTTGAGGCTTTTTGTTTTAGAATGCAGAATAATTTTTTCAATATTGCATCAATTTTGCATCATGCTTAATCAAGTGAAGCTCAAATTGACGCGTTTCGTTTGGT
>CAIYSZ010000082.1 GCA_903928965.1 uncultured Pseudomonadota bacterium | reverse complement strand
GCTTGTCGGCGCGGCCCCGCATTGCCAACCAAGCTTATTTCATAGGCAAGGTTATAAAAACTACTCAGGGCGACCTGGAAATCACTGAACAATTGGCCAACCAGATTTATCGTTATCTGGTAAAGCACGATTACACCGATGACAAGGACAAAATCAGCCAGACCTATCTGGAGGCCAAGGAAAACCAAACCCTGGCCGAACTGCCGGCGGATTTGGCGCCGCACGCCGAGCAGGTGTTTGCTTTGATTGACAACGTATTTACCGATGCCCAACTGCCAACCGTGGATGACGACCGCAAAAGCCGGGTTAATCCGTTAAACGCCAATTTTGAAAAACGCGCATTCCGTGAATTGTGGGAGCGCATCAACCGCAAGGCGGTATATGCCGTGGATTTTGATAGCCGGGAATTGATAGCCAAGTGTATCCAGACATTGGATATGGACTTGAAGATCAGTCCATTGCTATACACCGTGCATAGCGGCCTGCAAACCGATCAGGTCGATTACGATCAACTAAAGGCCGGCGAGAGTTTTGTCACGCAACAAACCAAAACGCAACGACTGGATACCTCCGTTCACTCTGTCGTGAAATACGACTTGCTTGGTCAGATCAGCAGCGCCACCCAATTGACCCGGCGTACCATCGCCATTATCCTCCAAGGACTTAAGGCCACGGTATTTGCGCAGTACCGGCTGAATCCGGAAGACTTTATCGCCAAGGCTAGCCGCCTAATCAACGAGCAGAAAGCTACCATTATTGTGGAGCATTTGCGTTATGACGCCATCGCCGATAGCCACAGTCTGGATATTTTTACCCAGGAAAAACCCAAGGCCGGTTTTACCGAAGCTGGGGAGAAAATGCAAAAACATATCTATGACTATGTGTTTACCGATTCCAAGGTGGAACGGCAATTCGCCCATGCGCTGGACAGCAGTACCGAAGTCGTGGTTTACGCCAAATTGCCAAAAGGCTTTTTTATCCCAACGCCGGTAGGCGATTACAACCCGGACTGGGCTATTTCCTTTCAGGAAGGCGCGGTGAAACATATTTACTTCATTGCCGAGACTAAGGGCTCTATGTCATCGCTGGAATTGCGGGCGATTGAGAAATCCAAGATTGATTGCGCCCGACGGTTTTTTTCCAATATCACATCCGATCAAGTCAAGTATGACGTGGTGGAAAGCTATGCACGGTTAATGGAGTTGGTCAAATGATAACTAACTATGCAACCTCATCTCAACTCAGGAAAATTTCTCAACTCCAAACTGCTAGCATAGGCGTATCGCCTTTATCATTTGGTTTTTTTCCATGTCTTACCCTCTACTCGCTCAACGGCGGCTGGCCTTGCTTGTTTTACTTTTCGCGGCCAATGCCGCGCCGGCGGATGATGTCAAGCCTAAACCCAAAACCTGGCTTGAGCGCTGGCTGAGCGGCAAGTCAACCGCCGCCGACGCCGCCGCTGAACAGATTCAAGAATCGGAAAATCTTAAAAACAAAGCCGGCAAAAGCCTGGATGCCTTTGAACTGTCTGAAGTCGAAGTGGTGGCGACCACGCCCTTGGGTTCCACCGGTTTGGACTTAAAAAAAGCGCCCGGCAATATTCAAAGCGTGGAAGATGAGGAAATTGTCCGCCACGAGTCGTTCGCCATCACGGATTTTATGAACCGCCGCCTGCAAAGCGTCATCATTAACGACAACCAGAACAACCCCTACCAGCCCGACATCAGCTATCGCGGGTTTAGCGCCTCGCCGCTATTAGGCACGCCAATAGGCATTTCCGTGTACCAAGACGGCGTCAGGGTCAACGAGGCGTTCGGCGATACGGTGAATTGGGATTTAATCCCGCAAATCGCCATCGCCAACATGGAACTGATACCGGGCTCCAATCCGCTATTCGGATTAAACACCTTAGGCGGCGCACTGTCGATGAAAACCAAAAGCGGTTTCAGCCACCCCGGCTTTAAAGCCCAGGCCAGCGGCGGCTCATATGGCCGGCAAAATTACCAGGCCGAATACGGCGGCTACGACGGCAAAGTGGATTGGTATTTAGCCGGCAATCTGTTCGGTGACGACGGCTGGCGGCCGTTTTCCGCCACCAGCGTGGACCAAGGCTTCGGCAAGGTCGGCTGGGAAGATGATAAAACCGATTTGGATTTGTCTTTCACCTTCGCCAATAACGTCATGAACGGCGTCGGCCCCACGCCTAGTGAAATGTTGCAACAAAACTGGGCCGCGATTAACACCGCGCCGGACACCACCAAAAACACCTTGTATTTCGTCAACCTAAAGGGCAGCCATCAACTGAGCGATTCATTGCAGCTCAGCGGCAACGCCTACTACCGCAACAGCAATACCTTTAGTTTGAACAGCAACACCAACAATGACTGCACCGCCTGGATTAACGGCAAAGAGTGCTCCACCAGCCCCGGCCAACCGCTGGAGCAGCCTGGACAATTCGCCGCCGCCTGGATACGGCAAAACGGCAGCGGCAGCAATCTGCAAATGACTTCGGATTACAAAATCCTAGGCCACGAGAACCAATTCATCACCGGCGGCGGTTTTAATTACAGCAATACCCATTATTATCAAGCGCAACAAAACGCCATTTTCAACGCCAACTTGTACGAAATTCCAACTAGCGTCTTCGCGCCGCAAGTTCAATTAATCGGTCAAAACAGTTACAGCAATATGTTCGCCACCGACACCTTTTCCGTGCTGCAATGGGTGCACGCCACGGCGGCGCTAAACTGGATACAAGCCGAAGTGCATAACTCCGACCAACTCGGCTCCGCATTAAACAGCTATTATCATTATCAACGCGTCAACCCGTCCGCCGGCCTCACCGCCAACCCGTTCACCGGCGCGGCACTGCCGATGCAGCTGAAGGAAACCACGGTTTATTTCAATTATAACGAGGGCTTTCGCGCACCCTCCGCGATAGAACTGGGTTGCGCCGATAAAAACAACCCCTGTTCGTTGCCGAATAGTATGTCCGCCGACCCCTACCTAAAGCCCGTGGTTTCGCATACTTTAGAAACCGGCTTGCGCGGCAAATTGACCGAATCCACCAAATGGAACTTAAACGTCTACCAAACCATTAACACCAACGACATTCTATTCCTTAACACGCAAGGCAAGGATAGCTTGATTTACGGTTATTTCAGCAACGTCGGCAAAACCCAGCGTCAAGGCTTGGAATTCGGCCTATCCGGGCAAATGGAAAATTCGTTTAATTGGTATTTAAGCTACAGCTATATCAATGCCACCTACCAAACCCACGCCCCCTTGAATAACGCCTACGGCAATGAAAACGTGGTTCCGGGCGACCATATTCCGGGCATTCCGCAAAACAGTTTGAAATTCGGGGCGGAATATGAAGTGTTCCGCGACTTTGTGTTCGGCGGCGATCTGCAATATTTTTCCAAGCAATACGCACGCGGCGACGACCAAAATATTTACACCCCCATCCCGGATTACACGATCTTGAACCTGAACGCCCGCTACCGCTTGACTAAAAACGTGGAATTATTCGCCATGGGCCGCAACGTATTGGATAATCATTACCTGTCCTTCGGGCAAATGGGGCAAAATTTTTATACCGGCGCCAATACCCAATTTCAAGGCCCCGGCGCGGTCGCCGCCGGTTACGCCGGCATCCGTTTCAATTGGTAATCATGAGCTTACGCTATCAAATTATTTCCCGCATCGTCATGTCCTCGCTAGTCGTATTGCTGCTAGGCGGGGTCATCGCCGTGCGGCAAGCCAAAAATTCGGTCGCCCGTGAAGTGCAGGCCTCCACCCATTTGGCGTTGGAATTGATTAGCTTAAAAATGTCCGGTGCGCCGAGTTTTCAACAGCCCGAGGATTTATCGCACTTACAAGCGCTACGGCAAACCCGGCACCTGAATATTCAAATCAAAAAACCCGACGGCGGCATTTTGAATTTCGCCGGCGGCGATCCGGCCGCCGACCGGGAAAGCGCCCAGCCGCCGCAATGGTTTATCCAATGGGTGGGGGAAGATTATCCGGCGGTAGAGCACCAATTACGCGCCGCCAACGGCGACGCCTGGACCTTGATCATCCAAGCCCGGCCGTTGGACGAGATCAACGAAGCCTGGCAGGAAAGCGCGGAATATTTCACCGGCACTGTTTTAATGGTGCTGGTCACCTTTATAGCCGTGAATTTGGCGTTCGACAAATCCCTAAAAGCCATCTCAGTAATCGTGGCGGCTTTAGGAAAGATCGAGGCCGGTGATTACCAATGCCGCCTGCCGGCGTTCGCCGCCGCGGAATTCAACGCCATCGCCCGCGCGGTGACCAACTTGTCGGCGGAACTCGACAAAACCCGCCGCGAAAACCGGGCGCTCACCCAGCATTCCCTGTCGATACAAGAAGAAGAAAGACGCCGCTTGTCGCAAGAATTGCACGACGAACTGGGGCAATCGCTAACCGCGATCAAGGTCATGGCCATTACGGCGCGGGAAAAACCGGAGCAAATTCCGAAAACCAGCGCGGCCATCGTAGATATTTGCAATCATTTAATGCAAGTGGTGCGGAATATGATGCAGCAATTGCACCCTTTGATTTTGAACGAACTAGGCCTAAAAGCCACGCTAGAGGATTTGACGGCGCAATGGATGGAAAGAAACGCCGGCATCTCTTTAAATTTTCATTGCAGCGACGCCGCCGACGCCATCCCCGGCGACGTCGCCATTCAATTGTTTCGGGTGATACAAGAATGTCTGACCAACATCGTCCGCCATTCCGGCGCGCACGCCGCGACCCTGGATTTGGACGTAGCCGCCGGCTCAAGTCCACAGGCCCGGCTGAGCGTTCGCGACGACGGCCGCGGTTGCGATTTAGACCGCCTGCGTTCCGGTTTTGGATTATTGAGCATCGGCGAGCGGGTTAGGTCATTGGACGGCGAATTGGATATCGCCTCCCAACCCGGCGGCGGCATGAGCATCGCCGTGCGAATTCCCTTATGAGCCTTAAAACCAAAATCATCCTGGTTGACGACCACGCCTTGGTACGCGCCGGATTCAGGCTGTTTCTGGCCGGCAATCCGGCGGTGGAGATCATCGGCGAGGCCGAGCGCGGCGAACAAGCGATTCAATTATTTTTAGAAGGTCAAGCGGACATGCTGATCATGGACATCTCCATGCCCGGCATCGGCGGCCTGGAGGCCATGCGCCGCATTCTGCACCACGACCCGCAAGCCTTGGTTTTGGTATATAGCGTGCATCACGAACAAGTTTACGTGCAACGCGCGCTGGACGCCGGGGCCAAGGGCTATATCACCAAAACCAGCGCGCCGGAACTGCTGTTGGAAGCAATACAAACCATTAGGCGCGGGCAAGTCTATGTGGAAAAGGGGTTATTAAAGCATGCCCAACCGACATCCGGTTTGCATTATCAATCCGTTATCGGCGAATTTTCGCCGCGCGAATTCGATGTGTTCATTCAGCTGGCGCGCGGCAAGAGCGTGGTAAACATCGCCGAACACATGCACCTGAGTTATAAAACAGTAGCCAATTACGCCACGCAGGTGCGAAAAAAACTACATGTGGAAAACGATATTGAATTAATGCGCATCGCCGAGCATACCGGCGGCTTGCCGCATGGATAGCTTGCGGCGGCCAACCGTTTGACCGCGCCGCAAGCTTAAGGTTTACACCCGCAACAAAGCCTTTATCAATCTTTCGGACAATTGTTCCTCCACAAATTGCGGCTCGTTGGGCGGATACAGCGACACTTCGTCGATATCAAAGCCGTACTCCTTGCCCAAGGCAAGTAATTCTTTGATTTTAAGGCAAGCTTTGAGCTTTTCCTTTAGTTCGGCGTCTTCTTTCGCTTTATCGGAAAACGCCTTGATCACCTTAACAGACATGCAATAACTCCGGAATATAACAATGGAATGGTCAAAAACCATAATTTGATTAGCAAAATAATTGCCAACTCATATTACCATTTTGTTTCAGAAACTTACCAAGCATTCCGCCGGCACTCCTATAGGCTTGCCGCCCGCTGGCGGCATAATTTGTCTGGTTTACGACAATAGTGTATGTGCAATGTTGTTTATGAGGCCCGCCCCTTTTAGCCATACCAAAAGCCCTATGAGTTAAATGACACAGTATAATTATTTATGACGGGCATTCTTAAGGTTGCAGTAAAATATTCGCCTAGTTTTATCATACCTTGCAACAACTACACTTAATAGCTTGCGTTCTGTCTTACGCTAAACCAGTGTATTTTTCCACCGACACATCCAAAACTGCAATGAGTCTCTTTATGCAACACGGCCAATTGGCCGTCCAAAACAAGAATTACACGGCGGCGCTAGACTTGTTCGGCAAGGCGGAAGCGGAAAATCCGAAAGATCCACAAATCAAAGCCTGCCTAGGGCAAACACTCTGCTGGTTGGGCATGCGCGATCAGGGCTTGAAAAAGTTACATCAGGCCGGCGAGTTGTTGTTAAAAAAAGCCCGCAAAAGCCGTGACATAACATTGTTGCTGGCTTTAGCCGAACAATTGCAACACTGGAACGACTATGCTGGCGCTGTCAAGCTATACACTCAAGCGGTGCAAGTGAATGGCGCCGTGATTCGCGCCTACCAAATGCTGGCCTTGGCGCACATGCAGCTCAATCAGAAAAAACCGGCCTTGGCGGCGGGGCGGCAAGCTTTAAAACTAGCGCCCAACAGCGCCGTGCTCGGCATATTGATCGCCACGCTGGAATTTGCGGACGGCTTAACGGTTGAAGCCAAAACGCGACTGCAAAAAATCCTGCAAAATCCGCTGTTGAAGGCGGAAGAACAATTCCAGGCGCATAAAGAACTGGCGAAAGTGCTGGATAAGCTCGGCGAATATGATCAAGTATTCAACCATTTACACGCTTCCGCAACAATTGCGCCCCTGTTGCCGGACATTAAACGCCAAAACGCCAATTTGGTGCCTAATATGCTGAAAACCAATCAAATCGAATTTGACCGCGAATTGCTTGGCCGCTGGGCGAATACGCCTTTCCCTGCTGATCAGCCGCCGCCGGTTTTTTTATTGGGTTTTATGCACACCGGCACCACTTTGACTCAAGAAGTGTTAGGCGCGCACCCCGAGGTATTTGTGGCCGATGAAACCGATTTGGTGAGTTCGATGGCTCAGGAATTGAGTCGCCTGACAAATGGGCAAGGCAGTTCCGCCCTGCAACTGCGGCAACTTGATCTTGCCGGGGTGCTGCACTTGCGGAGCTTTTACTGGAAGCGGGCGCGAGCCTTATACGGCGATAAGATAGGCAAACGCCTGCTGCTCGATAAAACGACCATGAACACCATTGATTTGGGCCTGATCAATGCCATTTTCCCGGACGCCAAACTGGTGTTCCTGCTGCGCGACCCGCGCGATGTTTGCTTAAGCTGCTTCATGCAAATCATGACGCCTACCGCATCAACCGTACACCTGGTTAATTGGGAAAGCACGGCGCGATTTTATGCGCAAGTCATGACATGGTGGCAGGCTATAAAACCCCGATTGTGCATGAATTATATTGAATTCCGTTATGAAGACGCCGTTTTCGACTTTGAACCGGCATTTCGCAAAGTCTTCGATTTCCTCGGGTTGACATGGAACCCCGGCGTCGCTGATTTTCACAAACACGCCGCCGGTAAATATATCGCTAGCCCCAGTTCCAGCCAGGTCACCCAACCTTTGTATTCCTCGTCGGTCGGACGCTGGCGGCGCTATGCAACCGAATACCCGGCGGTAGAAGTCTATCTGCAACCATTTATTGAAGCATTCGGCTATCAGCAGTAAAACTTTACGCTTTTTTACAAAACATTTTAATCAAATTGCGTCATATCCCGCATATTTATAATTTTTACGTCATATCACATAGCCAAGCAAGCCTATTTTTATAAGAATAGTCATATTAAGACGTTTGATTTTATTGATCAAGGAACAATTTGGATTATTTGGCGAGGTAATTGCTGCAATAATGTTGCAAAGCGCTTTACGCTTTGTCAAACATGAATTGGCGGGCTGCTGGGGAGAAGCGATCAAACTGACGGTCAAACCCAAAAATTACAAATCAACTTGAATCGGAATTGCCATGTCCACATTATCAAAAGCAATATCTCTGGTCCTCCAAGGTTCTTCCATTGCATTGGTCATCTCTTCAAATGCCCTCGCCGGAACGACCATGTACAATACCTACGGCAACTTTGGCACAACACCTTGCGCGCCCTGTGTTGGCCCTGAGAACCTGAATCCGGATGGCGGTAATACAACCGGCTGGATATGGGGGGTACCAACACCGGCCAGCAACTACGCAGTCGCATCGCCAGGCGTATCCAGCCCCACGGCTTACCCCTGGGTTGGCACAAGCAGTTCCAACAGCACGCCATTCGGTTATATCGGCAGTTCAACCTTGAACTGGGCGGTTGAATTGAACTCCGCCACCGATTCCGCCCAGATATCCAATGCAGACGCGCTCAGCCGTTATGGAGTATCCGCGGCAATTGATACGGCGAAAGGCTCGTGGGAAGACGGAGGCGCAACAAACGGCACGCCCATCGGCTGGCTGCATAGTTTAGATATTGGTCTTTTCATGTCAGACGTCACCACCACAGTTAATCTGAGCGCACAAGGCGTAAATGGCTCAAATGAAGATTTCGGCTTCACCATCTTTCAGGGAATGAATACCGACACCGCGGCTTACGTACACCATGGGGCCTGGAACTCCACTCTGAACGGAACGGACATCCCCCCCGGCTTCAGTTTTACGGAAGCCAACATAGTGGCGACCACCGACGCATCCGGAGCGAAACCCGTCAATGTCAACGATATACAATTTACCGCCCAAGCAGGTCAAATCTACACAATATTTATCGGCGGAGTTAATGGCGGTGATTGGTATACCCGAACCGATGGCTATGTATTGAACGTGGCGGCCGTTCCGGTTCCTGGGGCAGCCTGGTTATTCGGCGGCGGTATACTTGGACTATTGGGATTAAAACGCAGTAAGCGTTTGGCCTAGGCTCATAACATCTCGATTGATTTGGCGGAGATTCTTCTAGAATTGGTCAAACATAACTCTGCTGCTTAGAATTCAACGTTTAATCATTATTTACATTTACATTTGAGAAAGACCGCAAGCGCCGTAGAATGCGCCATATTCAATGTGGCGCATCTCTCTGTCAACTTTTCCCAAACGCATCTTCCAGACTTTTAGCGACTAATTCTCCCGATCAAACCACGACTCGCTCTGGCCGGCACTGGCGCTGGCGTTGGCGATCTTAGATTTGATCTTCGTCGGCAATACTTCAAACCGTCTAAATCGTCCCAAAAGAGCCGCAACCGAGAGAAATAGACTACCCGATTTTACGACGGGTTGATTCTCATTTCAACCCAAATAAGGGATATCACATATTTTTTTAATAATTACGTTATATAGCGCGAATTCTAAAACTATTTTTACACAACACGATCAATTTTTTAAAAAAATCAATATATTACTATCATGGCATAACGCTTGCTTAAGTTTTTAGCGACAGAGGCGTTCCCATCATAACTAGGTTACCTCTAGTATTTTTAAGTCACAAAATTGGCGAGATTGATATGAAAGCACAGAAAAAATCACTATTTATGTTATTTTTGGCAATATCTGTATTTAACATTCAGGCTATGGCCGATACAATTCTAATTAATAGACATGAATGGAGGGTCAGAGGATACCAACTCCCCAAACCCCAGCAATAATCCATATGGCGATGAAATGGCCGGTATCGTTGTGGGTAATGGCAACATTACCATCGATCAATTTGGATTATATACTCAACAGCTGAGTAACGGGAATCTGCGCTACGATATTTTCACTAGCGCCGGCGCCCTGATTTATGACAGCGGTATTATTCCTACCGGCGCGGAATCTTCCATGCAATGGAATTATTCGCCAATATTCAATCTGACCCTGAACGCTAATACGACTTATTATTTTGGCATTCTTTCCGATCAGAATTTCGTGAATTACTGGAATGAGCCAGCCCCGGAAGTCGATGGGCTTGGACTTACAGCCTTGGCATCCTGTTATTCATGCGCGAGAGGGGATAGTGGAAATCTTGTCAACTTTAATAATCCAACATTTCATAGCACCGCTTGGGTACAGGAATCCGTTCAAATTTTGGGTACCGCCCCTGTGCCGCTACCCGCGCCTGTTTGGTTATTCGGTTCCGCATTAGCAGGCTTAATCGGTTTTAACCGGCACAATAAAGTCGCTGTGTAAAAGCGTAATACTCCGATTTAATCATACTTATTTCTGGAATTATTTAATGGAATTTAAAAGGTTATGAAAATATTATTAAAATCGACTCTAGCTATCGGCATTTACTTTTTGGTATCATCGCAAGCTTTCTCGGACGTGATATATGACAATTTGACCAATTCGATCGCTGGTGGTGGCGAGCATATAGGAGACGGCTCCCCAGGGGGAATAGCGGATTCATTTTCCACCGGAGCAAGCGTAGGCGCGTTAACCGATGTCCAACTGGTATTGTCGGACTCTAATCCAGCCGACGGCGACACGATAAATGTTGCCCTCTATTCCGATAATAACACCGCTCTTGGTAGCCCAATCATCCAAATAGGCAGCATCAGTGACAGTAGTCTCAATTCCAACTTCGCTACCTATGATTTTGTTTTGACGACACCCGAGGCCTTGTCCAGCAACACCCGTTATTGGGTTGACGTCTCCGACGCCTATAGCAATACAGCGGAATGGGCGTGGACTATGAATATTTCCGGTATCGGCGTTGCGAACGAAAATTTTTGGGACTATGGCACTGCTCAGAATAAATACGGTCCCTTTATGATGAGCGTCGGCGCATCATCACCTGTCCCAGTACCTTCCGCTGCTTGGTTATTCACTTCAGTTTTAGCTGGTTTTGGAATATTCCGACGTAGCAAGGATGTTTAATCAAGATTAATAATTAAGCGCCGCGCGCCGTGCGGCGCATCATGAGTGAAAACGCTCTCGATAAGCTTGAGGAGTGATACCCAGATGCCGCTTAAACGTGCGTCTAAATTGCTCAACGCATGTAAAACCAGTCTTTTGGGCAATTAATTTCATGGGCATTTCTGTCTCCTCAAGAAAGTATACAGCTTTTTCCAGTCGAATCTCTTCAATATAGCGCGCGGGCGTTCTGCCTGTCTCGGCCACAAAAACCCTGGCAAATGTGCGCTCACTCATCGCGGTCTTGTCCGCAAGCATTTCCACGGTCATGTGATGATGGGTATTCTCGGCTATCCAATTAAGCAATTCCCCCAATTGGCCTTTTTTTACATGCTGCGCGCGTAGCTGGGTACTAAACTGTGATTGTCCGCCCGGACGTTTAAAAAACATCACCAGTACTCTGGCGGTTAACAACGATATTTCTCTACCCAAATCTTCCTCTATCAAAGACAAGGCCAAATCAATTCCTGTCGTGATACCGGCGGAAGTATAGATGTGACCGTCGCGAATATAAATTGCATTAGGATCAACTCTGATTTTGTTGTAAGAATTGGCTAGTTGTTGAGTTAACAACCAATGCGTGGTGGCGCGCCGCCCATCCAGCAAACCGGCTTCCGCCAGCGCGAATGCCCCTGTACAGATGGAAACAATACGATTAGCGCTCCCCGACATGCCACGTATCCAGTCAACCAACGCTTGATTTGCACAAAAAACGGAAGGGTCCTTGCAACCAGCGATAAGCAAAGTATCGATATCCCCGCGCCAATCCCGCCACGAACTATCCGCCACTAATTTAAGGCCGGAAGAAGTGGTAAACAATCCAGGCTGATCGGCTAAAATTTGCAGGCAATAAGGGCGGCTTTTTCCAGACTTCACAACAATGGAATTGGCAACCGCAAATACATCCAGAGGGCCTATTACATCCAGTATCTCGACATTCTGATAAGCCAGCATAACGATATTTTTCACAGCTGAAATACCACTACTCACCGACGCTTCCTTTTATGTTTCCGTCGAATGTCAGCCATAACGCCTCTATAACACCCGCATTAATAATTCACCGATTTCCGCCGCGGAGCGGGAAGACGCCAAAACCTGACGTTACCCGCAGTCCAGCGTGGAGCCCGTTTTTTTGCAATTTTTCTAGGCGCCCACATTTTTTGGCAGAATATGCCGCATGGTTGTCATTTTTCCATATCGCCTATTAGCTAATATTTTTTTGAAACAAAAAAATGTACGTGGAACGAACAATCACGGGACTGTTTAAACACACCCTAGAAAGCCTCGAAAAACAGCACCTTGGTGGGTTCGGTGCAAATTCGTACCGAGCCCGTCAAAGCAACAAAACCAAGTTTATCGAGGTTCCGCCTATTTGTTTCAATAAACTTTAATCATAAGGATCAAAAATTATGCAACGGATAAAAACTCTTCTACCGCTATTGCTGATTACAACAAGCAGTGTACAAGCCGCATTATATGATAATGGCGGCGGACTGATCTACGATTCCACACTCAATATCACCTGGCTGCAGGATGCCAATTATGCCCAAACCAGCGGATATAGCGCAACCGGCCAAATGACTTGGCAACAAGCTAATACATGGGCCGATAATTTGGATTATTACGACAGTGCCAACGGTGTTAGTTATACCGGTTGGACCTTGCCCTCCGCGCTACCAGCCAACGGGACGAACTATGTAACCACCTATGCCGCCAATGGCTCAACTGATCACGGTCTAAACATGACGGCCGGCAATACGCAATTGCCATATCTTTTCTACGTGGAATTAGGTAACCAGGGTAACCGGTTGCTGGATAACACGAACAATCCTGCCTATACAGGTATAATGAATACAACGTTCCAAGATGCCGCCCACGGAGATGCAACCGACAGCTTCTTTAATGTACAAGCGCCGCAAACGCTTGCTCAAGTGAATCCACAAACATTCACCGATGTGTATTGGACAAATCAGCTGGAACCATCCGGTCAGGCAATAGATTTTTATACCGCGGTGGGTTTCCAGGCTAACGACGCGACCTCCAATCAATTTTATGCCTGGGCGGTACATCCCGGCGATGTCGGCGGTAATATTCCGGCGAGCCCCGCGGTGCCCGTACCCGCGGCGGCTTGGTTGTTTAGTTCTGCTTTAACAGTGTTCGGTTTATTCAGCCGCCGCAAAGCTGCTTAATTATATGTGAGCGCCGCACGTGGATGCGGCGCATCTTGCTTAATTATCAATGCGCGCGCCTAAATATCCATCAGTTCGGAAAAGGTTGATCGAATATTAATTCGTCTGTCCTTAATAAAAGTGGCGGTGGCTGCCGCCTTGAATTTGCTCAAATCGGCTTTTAAGGTGAAGTGAATTTGAATTCACCCTTTTCATAGGAAGCCGAGGATTTCTTCCTCGGATGCGTCAAGGTTTTTCATCGTAGCGGTTCCTTAATAAATATATTGTTACCGAATTATTGCGTCATTGGATTCAACAGCTTTCCACCCGCCGCCCAACGCCTTATACAAGGCCGTCAACTGCGCGGCGACCAGGCTGGCGCTATCGTTGACTTGCAGCTCGGCCTGCAATTCGTCTTGCTCGGCTTGCAACACCGGCAAGTAATCGCTAACGCCTTGCGCTTGGCGCTGGCGAGCCAAGGCCGTCAGGCGCTGGTCGGCTTGCAGCGCATGAATCAGGGATTGCCGCTGGCTGTGCGCTTGCCGCAACCCGCTTAAATCGTTGTCGATCTCTTGCCAAGCCGCCAGCACGGTGTTTTGGTATTGAATCGCCGCCTGTTGCTGCTCGGCCTGGCGGAATTCCCACATCCCCGTCAAACGGCCGCCTTGAAATATAGGCAGGGTAATCGCCGGGCCCATGGCGTATTGCAAGGCCGACCAATCGCCGAGGTTTTGCAGGCGCAAGGCTTGCAGACCGGTACTGCCGGACAGCGTGAAGCGCGGGTAAAAATCGGCGGCGGCCAGGCCGATATTAGCCACCGCCTGGTGCAATTGCGCCTCGGCGGCTTGAATATCCGGCCGGCGTTGCGCCAATTGGCTGGGCAGACCCAAATCCAAACGCTCCGGCAAGCGCCACTCCACGCCCGGCCGGCTCAGTTCGGCGTTTAACGCGCCCGGCTCGCCGCCGCATACCAGATTTAAACTATTCACCGCTTGCGCGCTTTGCTGGCGTAGCGGCGGCAGGCCGGCTTGCAATGCCGCCGCCGCGGCTTGAGCGGTTTCCAGCTCCAACTCGTTAACGGTTCCGTGCCGCGCCTTTAGCCGCAATAGACCGGCGCGCTCCTCGGCCAGCGCCAGACGCCGTTCGGTCAAGGCCAGCGCTTTTTGCAGCCGGCGCAGTTCCAGGTAATTTTTCGCCACGTCGCCGATGACGCTTAGCCGCGCGGCGCGGCGGCGCGCCTCGGCCGCTTCCGCGCCGGCCGCCGCCGCTTCTTGCTCGCGCCGCACCCGCCCCCAAAAATCCGCTTCCCAGGAGGCGTCGAATCCGAATTGGTACAAACTGAACGGCTGAATGCCGGTCGCCGGCACGCCAATGGCGCCGACCCCCGTGCCATTGGCGTTGGCGCCAAGCCCGGCGCCGTTGGCGGCCTGGCTGCTGGAAGCTCCGCCGGCCAAGCTTTTGGTCAAGTTCAAGATACCTTGGCGGCTGGCCTGCATGCGCGTATAGGATGCAGAGCCGTTCAGCATCGGAAATTGATCGGCGGCGGCCACGCTCTGTTGCGCCTGACTTTGCGCCAACACCGCCGCCGCCTCGCGCAGGCTCAGGTTTTGGCGTAGCGCGCGCTCGATTAAATCGCAAAATAAAGAATCGCCGAATTGCCGCCACCATTCTTCCGGCGCTTCTTGCTCGGACACGGCCACGCCGCCGCCGGACTCGGCGCGTAGCGCGGGCAGGTCCGCCCATTGCCGGGGTTGAGGCTGTTCCGGTTCGGGTTTTTTAAAATCCGGGCCTACCGTGCAACCGGCCAGCCAGAAAAAACCCATCACAAGCATTCGGCGAGATAACATCAGCATGGTTTATTCCGCATGGTTAAGTCAACAGGGTCAGTTCAGCCGGTAACGGAACAACAAGGCCGCGCCGCTTAAAGAGAGCGCGCCGATAATCAGCAACGGCATAAAATACGGCCGCAGCAAGGCCAAATCCGCGCCTTCCAAGTATACCCGCTGCACCAGGGTCAGCGCGAAGCGCAAGGGATTCATCAGGGTCAGGTATTGCAAGCTCTCCGGCATATTGCCTATCGGCGTGGTCAGCCCGGACAGCAACATGAACGGCATCAATAGAAAAAAAGTGTATAGCATGGCTTGCTGCATGGTGGCGGAAAAAGCCGATATCAGCAAGCCGGCCCCGACCGCCGCCAACATGAAGGCGCTCAGGCCAGCGTATAAGGTTAGATAAGACCCGGCAAACGGTATATGAAACCATAATTGAGCCACCACGACGACTAAGCTGGCTTGCCCCAGGCCGATGAACATGGCCGGCAGGGCCTTGCCGAGCATGATTTCGTTAGCGGAATACGGGGTGACCAATAATTGGTCGAAAGTGCCTTGCTCGCGCTCGCGCGCCACCGACAGCGCGGTCAACATCATGGTTTGCACCAGGCTCAAGGTGGCGATCATGGACGGCGCCATATACCAGCGCGTCTCTAGATTAGGGTTGTACCAAGAGCGGCTAAACACTTGTAGCGGCGGCGGCGGCGCGCCATGCGCGGCACGCCATTCGACGTTGAATTGATCGACGATGGCGCTGGCATAGGCCGTGGCGGCGGCGGCGGTGTTGGAATTGCGGCCGTCGGCTATTACCTGCACCGCCGCCGGCTCGCCCAGCTCCAAATGCCGCTGAAAATCAGTCTCGATTTGCACGATCAGCAGCGCTTCGCGCTCGGAGATCAAGCGCCGCGCTTGCTCGGCGTTGGGCGGCGTCGCGCGCAAGTCGAAGACGCCGGAGCCGGCGAATTTGGCGTATAACGCTTGCGAAGCCGCGCCGCGGTCATTATCCAGCCAAGCGTAGGGGATGTGATTTAAATCATAGGTGGCGGCGTAACCGTAAATCAAGCACTGCACCAATGGCGGCATGATGAGGCTAAGGCGGCTGCGCTTGTCCTTCAACACCGCCAGCCACTCCTTGATCGTCAAGGCCCAAACCCGCAAACACATCGCCCACATGGCTTACTCCAAACTCTTGCGCGTCACCGCCGCGGCGCGCCATAGAAAAAATACCGCCATCCCGCTCAGAATCAAGGTGTCCGGCCAAATGACCGCCCACACGTCGCCGGCCAAAAACAGGGTTTGCAATAATTCCACATAATAACGCGCCGGCAACAGCCGCGTTAGCATGTTCAGCCACCAAGGCATGCTGCGCAAGTCGAATATAAATCCGGACAGCATCAAGGCGGGCAGAAACGTGGTCAACACCGCAAGCTGGCAGGCGACGAATTGGTTGCGCACCGCCGAGGAAATATATAAACCCATGCCTAGGCACACCCACAAATACAGCATGGAGATAAGACCCACCACCGTGACCGAACCGCGAAACGGCACGCCAAACAGAAACTTAGACGACAACAAACATAAGGTCAAACCGGTCAGGCCAAGCCCGAAATAAGGCATGGTCTTGCCGATGATGATTTCACTCACCCGCACCGGCGTCACGAACAAGGCCTCCAGATTGCCGCGCTCCCATTCCCGCGCCATGACCAGCGAGGTTAAAAACGCGCCGATCAAGGTCATCACCAATACGATTAAGCCCGGCACCAAAAAATAATGACTATCGTTGGCTTCATTAAACCACAATCGGGTTTGCAGCGTGACCGGGCCATAGCCGACGGTTTGGCCTTCGCCCTGCCGCCGCTGCGCCCATTGCGAGATGGCACCCTCGGCATAACCTTGCAACAGGCGCGCGGTATTGGCGTCCACCCCGTGCGTCAGAATCTGCACCGGCGCGCCGCCTTGCTCCAGGCGCGTTGTAAAATCAATGGGTACGCGGATAATGCCATTGACTTGCCGTCTTTCCAGCAACGCCAAGGCTTCCGGCATGGCGGTCACCACCGTGGTCTTAAAATACGGCGACAATTCAAAGCCGGCCGCCAATTCCACCGCCGCCGGAGTTGGCGCTTCCAACACAATGGCGACCGGCGCGAGCCTGATGTCCAGCGACAAGCCGTACCCGAACAACAATACCAACATCACCGGCAACAACACGCCTAAGCCTATGCTGCTGGGGTCGCGGCGCAATTGCCGGGTTTCCTTCAGCATCAAGGCCCAAGTTCGCCGCCAGCGCGCCCGTAGTTCCTTATTCATGCAGGCGCGCCTGGCTGACGATACTGATAAACGCATTCTCCATAGTCGGCGCTCCGCCGTCGGGGCGAGCGCCGAGACGGCGGATCTCCGCCGGCGCGCCTTGCGCCAATATACGCCCGCCGTCCTGAATCAGCGCCCGGTCGCAATATTCGGCTTCCTCCATGAAATGGGTGGTCACAATCACGGTAACGCCCTGATCCGACAAATCGGTAATGCGCCGCCAAAACTCGCGCCGCGCCCGCGGGTCCGCGCCGCTAGTCGGCTCGTCCAGAAACAGAACTTCCGGCTCGTGCATCAAGGCCGCCGCCATCGCCAAGCGTTGCCGATAGCCGCCGGGCAAGCGGCCGCTGGGGACGTCCAGCATAACGCTCAATTCAAATTGCTCAATCGCCCAATGTAAGCGCTCTCGCCGCCGACCGCCGCGCAAACCGTAGGCGCTGGCGAAAAATTCTAGGTTCTCCCGCACGCTCAGTTCGCCGTACAGGGCGAATTTTTGCGCCACGTAGCCTATGCGCCGCCGCGACGCCGCGCGCGCGAAGCGCAAGTCCTGGCCCAATACCCGCAATTCGCCGGAACTGGCGGCCAATAAGCCGCACAGCATGCGGAAGGTGGTGGTCTTGCCGGCCCCGTTCGGACCTAATAAACCAAATATTTCCCCGCGCCGCACCTGAAAACTAACATGGTTCACCGCCACAAAATCGCCGAACCGGCGCACCAAATCGCGCACCTCGATGACGATTTCCCCAGCCGCCGCCGGTGGCGCCCGCCCGTCGTGGTGCAATACCAAGACCGGCGGCAACCGGGGTTCGGCGGCGGACGTCAGCAACATGAAACCGTCCTCAAAATTCGGCACCGCCGCTTGCCATTGAGTTTGCGCCGGCCACGGCGCGTCCGCCGGGTCCGCCAGCGGCTGGCGCAAGGTCACCCGCACGCCGGCCCCTTGCGGCAAGGCGTCCGCCACCGTGGGACGGTCCAACAGGCGCGCTTGCAGGTTGCGCGCCGCTTGCCCCGGCGGCGGCGTCAATAAAAACACTTTGCCGGCGGCGGCGCGGCTGAGTTCCTGCGGCGCGCAAGCGGCCAACACGCGGCCTTCGGCCAGCACGATGGCTTGCCGGCAATGCTCGGCTTCGTCCAAATAGGCGGTGCTAACCAGCACGGTTATGCCTTGTTGCGCCACCAAACGGCGGATGATTTGCCATAATTCGCGCCGCGACAGCGGGTCCACGCCTACCGTCGGTTCGTCCAACAACAGCAATTCCGGCCAGCGCACCAAGGCGCAGGCCAAGCCTAGCTTTTGCTTCATGCCGCCGGACAATCGTCCGGCCAAGCGGCCGAGAAACTTGGACAAGTCGGTCATTTCCATCAATTCAGCGTAGCGCGCGGGGCGCTCCACAGCCGGAACGCCATGCATGTCGGCGTAAAGGTCCAAATTTTCTTGCACGCTCAAGTCCTCGTACAAACCGAAACGCTGCGGCATATAGGCGATGCGCGTCTGCAATGCTTGCGTCTGCCGTTTGGCGTCCAGGCCCAACACCGTTAGTTCGCCGCTGTCGGCGGCGTAAAGTCCGGTTAAGAGACGCATCAAGGTGGTTTTGCCGGCCCCGTCCGGACCCGCCAAGGCGGTCAGGCTGCCGGCCGGCAAACTGATATCCACATCCCGCAAGGCCTGTACACTATGACTCTTGGTAATAAAGGTTTTACACAATTTAACGCCGGAAACCGCCAACGGCGCTGCTTCGCCGGCCGCCATACGTTTACCGCGCCACGGGTTGGCCGAGCTTGATGCGCACCGTGGCAGGCATCCCTAGGCGCAAGTCGTCGTTCGGGTCGGTGACGAAAATGCGCGTCTCGTAGGACAAGCTTGGGCGTAATTCCTCGGTTTGCACCGGTTTGGGGGTAAATTCGGCGATGGGGGATATAAACCCCACCCAGCCGGCGTAACGGCGGCCGGGGAAACTATCCACGCTGATTTCGGCTTTATCTCCCGGATGCAGCCAGCCGAGCTCGGTTTCGCTGGCGTAAGCGCGCACCCATTTCGGATCGATCAAGGCCAAGGAATACACCGGCCGCTGTGGCGAGGACATTTCGCCTGGTTCCAACAGCCGGGAACGGATGATCGCCGCCGCCGGAGCCAGCAACTCAGCGTCTTTAAGTTGTTGGCTCAGAAACGCCAGTTGCGCTTCATTGGCTTGCCATTGCGCCTTGGCCTGGGCTATGTCCTCCGCGCGCGGGCCGATTTCAGCCAGCTCCACGGCTTTTTGGTTTAACAGCCGCCGCGCCTGGGCGGCGGCCAGCAAACTGCGTTGACTGTCCAATTCCTGTTGGCTGACCGCCTTGCCGGACGAGTCCTCCGCCAACGCTTGCAAGCGCTGGTATTGCAGGGAGGCGTAATCTGCGTCGGCTTCCGCCGCTTGCAAATTGGCGCGCGCCTGCACTATTTCCTGCGGCCGGCTGCCGTTTTGCAAACGCTCCAGCGCATGCCGCTGCGCCGCGGTTTGCGCGCCAATCTCGGCCAACCGCGGCTTCAAGCGCGACACGTCCAGCCGCGCCAACACCTGCCCGGCGCGCACGTGGTCGCCTTCTTGCGCCAATACTTCACTGATGCGTTCGCTATTGTTAAACGCCAGCGACACTTGGCGTAAATCCACGTTGCCGTACAAAGTCAGTTCGGAACTAGCCGGCGGCGGCGCGCGGAACAGCCAGTACCACAAACCGGCTCCGGCCAGCGCCAGCAGCATGCCAACCAGCGTCAGTTTGCGTGCGGACATGGATAAACTCCGTGGTCTAAATGGGCGGAAATGCTATATATAATAGAGTATACCGCATGCGCGGGAAATTCTAGTTATGATCGAAGCTGGGAGCGGTGTCATCCCGCGGGGTGAACAGGGACTTGGTATCAAGGATTTATCATTGATACCAGCATTTTCCTCAACTATGCGCCATTACATCTTCAAGTTTTGTCGCCTTGATAAATTTGGCCGGATTCTCCCCGGTAGCAAGCGCCAGGAAATGCGCTTCGCCACATTTGAATTGGGCATTTTCCTTGTTGCGTAGGTCATCAGCAAACAAACTCGCCTTGGTTTCCACGACAAAATAAAGGCGTTCAGCTCCTTCTAGCTCCACCAGCACCGCCCAGTCAGGATTGTAGGTGCCTAACGGGGTTGGCACCTTAAACCAGCCGGGCAGCTTGGCATATACCTTGACCGACTCGTTTTTTTCCAGTTGTTCGGCAAAACCGCGCTCAATGCCGCCGGAATCATAAACCACATGCTCATAGATAGACTTTTCAACAGCCAACATATTTTTCAAATAACCCGTCAGTTCTTCCCGCTCCAAGAGTTCCTGCGCATAGTAATGTCCATCACCAATGCGCTGATACTTGATGCCGTCCACCAGGGCAAGGCGCTTGGTGCGATTGATGGCTTCGCCAGCAAGCTCAATAAATTGCTGCGGGTTACACGCAAAGTCTTTCAACCGATTGCTATCATTCAGAATAGTCACCAAGCCGCGGCGGGTAAGCTGCGTTCTGTCCTGCAAATCAGTGAGAATATCCGGCAATTCAATATCCGTTTCATCTAGGGTAATGGGTGCGTAAGTTCTGGCTTCCTCGGCAATAACCCCACCCCTGCCAATGGCAAGATCGGCCTTACGGATATTGACGCGTGTTTTAGAAATTGGCGGACAATCGCGGATAGCTTGGGCGCACTCTTTCAGCAATTTTTCATTATCAAATTGCACCCGGTAAGTAGTCTTATGCTTGATGCGCTCCCACAGGGCTTTAAACTGTTCACTTTGCAAAATGGCCTGCCGGGTTTTAACCGGTAAACGGTGGTCGGCATTCTTAATTTCCAGTTTTCCGGCCAGCTTGAGCAAAATTTCTTTGACCTGGGGCAGTTGCTCCGCAAAGGCTTCCGGCAAGGTTAGCGAACCCTCTTTTAGCGCCGTGCGCAATGCATTCTGTACTTTCCCCTTGGCATCCAAATAACCGGTTTCTTTGAGATAATCCCATAGCGCTTCGGATTGAGCCACGCCTAGCGGCTGGGTTTTACCCGTCGCGTCAGGCACGGCAATAGCAGCAAACTGGTGTTTTTCGACAATACCGAAACGGATGCCGGTATCGGCCTCGATTTCTTTTTGCAGGTTTTCGGCAAATTCCTCGTAACTCTCGGTGGCGATGACCGTCAAGGTATTGGTGTCGAAGCCGCGTATTCGTTCGCCTTGCTGGTTGACGCACAGGCGCAAGCCGCGCCCGATAGTTTGCCGCCGTTCCCGTTCGCTGCCGATTTCGCGCAAGGCGCAAATTTGGAACACATTGGGGTTATCCCAACCTTCACGTAATGCCGAATGCGAAAATATAAATTTCAGTTTGGTGTTAAAACTCAACAGCTTTTCTTTTTCGCGCATAATCAAGTTATAGGCGCGTTCCGCATTATCTCGACCAGCTTGATTATTGTCGGCGGTCTCTGTCCACGCCCCTTTTTTATCAATGGAAAAATAGCCACCATGAGCCGCCACGGCCT
>CAIYSZ010000081.1 GCA_903928965.1 uncultured Pseudomonadota bacterium | reverse complement strand
GGTGGTATCGGTCGCGGCTTGCGCCTGCGTGGCTTGGATGCATGCGGCGGCTATGAATGCCGTGACGAACAATCGTTGTTTTTGCTTGGATAGTATGTGTTGCGGTTTAAAACTCATGATTCCCCCGAATTAGTTCATTTGTGAATGGCTATTGGTTAATTAGATATGATTATCCTTGTATCAGATCAATAACCTTAGGTTAGCCAAAGAATATATCGCAATATTGATGCCAGTTTCGAATGTTTTTCTTGGAATATTGTTTTGTTTGGCTGTATTATTGGTTTGGCGGCGGGTTTTTATGGATATTTATATCTGAATATTTGAAATAAATTTTTAATATTGAGATATTTGTATGATTTTTAGGCTTGAGAATGAGTTAGACGGCGCGGTTAGTGTTGGAATTAGTATAGGCGGGCAACAGTGGGTGTTGGTTTTGCAACTGTCTCCGGAATATTCATTTTGTGCTTGATTTTTTCGTAATCTATAAGTTACAGTATACTTATGTGTGAAATTTTGGAATACGTCACTGAAGAGGGCAAAAAGCCTTTTGCTGATTGGCTGCATCCACGCTCGTGTTGATCGCGCCAGCCTTGGGAGCTTTGGAGACTGGAAATGTCTTGATAATCAACCGAATCGTCGACCTCAACATAAATGTATTGACGCTCTGAAATTTTGATCGCTTTTACTTCCGACATTTGTTTCTACCTATTGAAATTTTGAGTGTTTTGCGTCGGATTTGTATTTTTTCCATAAACCCGTTGTTTATGGACGGCAACAGCAATTGTGGTTTGATAGCGGTCAGTTAATGTGGATTCGACTTCTAAGGTAGCAGACATAAACATATTCTGAAAGTAAATGGATGTTTTGAGTATATGACAAGGGCTGTCTAAGGTTAATGCAATTGCATTACCATTTTGTAGCGGCCAATGCCTAAATCACCCTGGAAAACTGTTGTTTCTGTTTTTGCGCCAGATATTTGTCAAACGTCATGCAGATATTCCGGATTAGCAGGCGGCCGGCGCTGGTCACTTGGATGCCTTGCGGGCTTAGGGTGAGCAGGCCGTCTTGTTGCATGTCTTGCAGTTGTTCGAGTTCCGCGGCGAAGTAGTCGGCGAAGTTGATATTGAACGCCTGTTCGATGCTGGCGAAGCCGAGTTCGAAGTGGCAGATGAGTTGGGTGATGACGGCGCGGCGCAGTTTGTCGTCGGCGTCTAGCGTCACGCCGCGGAAGACCGGCAGGCGGCCGGCGGCGATGGCTTGGTTGTATTCGTCCAGTTCTTTCAGGTTTTGGATGTAGGCGTCGGCGACGCGGCCGATGGCGGTCATGCCGAGGCCGATCAGGTCGCAGTCGGAGTGGGTGGAGTAGCCTTGGAAATTGCGGTACAACTTGCCCTCGCGCTGGGCCACGGCCAGCTTGTCGTCGGGTTGGGCGAAGTGGTCCATGCCGATGTAGACGTAGCCGGCGGCGGTGAGCTTTCGGCCTATCATTTGCAGAATTTCCAGTTTTTGCGCCGCGCTGGGCAGCTCCGCGTCGACGATTTGGCGCTGGGTTTTAAACCGGGCCGGCATGTGGGCGTAGTTAAAGATGGAGAAGCGTTCCGGCGCATGGGCCAGCACTTGGTCCAGGGTGGCGGCGAAGGTGTCTTCGGTTTGTTTAGGCAGGCCGTAGATCAAGTCGACGTTGGTGGAGCGGAAGCCTTCCCGCCGCGCGGCTTCCAGCACGGCGAAGGTTTGTTCGGCGCTTTGCAGGCGGTTGACGGCTTTCTGCACCGCCGGGTCGAAGTCTTGCAGGCCTAGGCTGATGCGGTTGAAGCCGAGTTCGCGCAGTTGCGCCACGGTGTTTTCATTGGTTTCGCGCGGGTCTACTTCTATGGAGTATTCGCCCTGGTCGTCGTCGCGCAGCGTAAAATGCCGGCGGGTGGCTTGCATTAGGGCTTGCATTTGCCCAGGGTTCAGGAAAGTGGGCGTGCCGCCGCCCCAATGCAGTTGGTTGACTACCCGGCCTGGGTCGAACAGCGCGCCTTGCATGGCGATTTCCTGAATCAGGCTGTCCAGATAGGGGACGGCGTGGGCGCGGTTTTTGGTGATGATTTTGTTGCAGGCGCAGAAGAAACAGACGGTGTCGCAGAACGGGATGTGAAAATACAGCGACAACGGCCCGCCGTTGGCGTTGGACAGTTCGATCTGCCGGCGGTATTCGGCTTCGCCGAAGCCTTCGTGCAATTCCAGCGCCGTTGGGTAGGAGGTATAGCGCGGACCGGATTTGTCGTAGCGTTGGATGAGGTCGAGATCGAACTGGATGGACTGATCCATTATTTCACTTCCTGATTGATGGTGATGGCGACTTGTTGTTCGGTTTCAGGATTCTGAAGCTCCGCCGAGCCGATCAGGTCGCCGGGTTGCGGTATGGCTTCGCCGGATTTGGAGATGCGGGCGACGATGCGCAAGCTAGGGTAGTCGGACAGATGCAAGCCGGGGCGCATGGCCTGGCTGTCGTCTAGGGTGACTTTAAGCGGCAGGTCGGCCGCCAGTTTGCGCACGATGGCCAACGGCATTTTCGGGCCGTTTAGGGCTTGGGCGTAAACGAACAGGGTTTGCCCCGGTTTAACCTGGCTGGTCAGCTTTTCGTCCAGCGTGACCTGGGCATGGATTTCGCGCCGCGCCGCGCCGGCGGCGGTTTGTTGCGCTTGGGCGTCCATTTCCGCGATCATTTGCCGTAGTTGCGGCTGGGTTTCATTGTCGGCGGGCAGCACTTCGGCGAGTGTGCGCCAATAGTCGGCCGCCTTGCCGTATTCGCCGGCGTCGGCGGCGGCCATGCCGGCCAGCCACAGGGCTTGTTCGTGCCGCGGCGCTAGCCGCAAGGCCTTGGTGGTCAGTTCCGCCGGCTCGCCGGCCAGATTGCCGCCGCGGCTCATGGCCAGGCTGTTGGCGTAGGACATTACTATGTCGGGATTGTCGGGCTGCATTTCATATAGTTTGGCGAATACGTCCACCGCCATTTGATAGTCTTGCAGGTAGACGTAGGCCTTGCCCAGCATCATCCAGCCTTTTAGGTCGTTGGGGTTTTGCTGTAAACGGTCCACCAGGCGGCCGATCATGTTGCGCACATTGTCGGCGTTTTCTTGTTGCTGTTTTTGCATGTCCAGCTTGGCCAGGGCTTCGGTGTCGCCGAGATGCCAATACAGGCCTAGGCTGACGGCCGGAATTAGCGCCAGCAACACCCAGGCCAGCCAGCGGCCGGAGGCGGCGGATGAAGCCGGCGGCAGCGGGTCGGGGTCCAGGTCGGCGTCCAGGTTTTGCTGTAATTCGGCGTATTGGGCGGCGTAATGTTCCGCGCTGAGTTGGCCTTGCGCCAGCAGCAGCTTGAGTTCCGCGGCTTGCTGGCGGGCGATTTTTAGATTGCGCCGGCCGCCGTCGCTGCCGCGCAGCGGTTTTTTGCTAAACAGCGGGATTAGCAGTATCGCCAGCGCCGTCAGCAGCATAAGCCCCGCGCAAAACCAAAACTCCGTGTTCATTCGCCGTCCTGTTCCAGTAGTTGTTGCAATTCTTGCCGGCGGGCCTCGCTAAGCGTGGCTTCCGCGCCGCGCCGCGTCTGGCGGGCGTAATGAAAGGCGGCGCATAGTCCCGTGATTAAAAATGCGGCCGGGCCTAGCCACAGCAGGGCGGTTTTTAGTTTAAAGCTGGGGTTGTAGAGCACGAAGTCGCCGTAGCGCTCTGTCATGAAGTCAACCACTTGTTGCTTGGATTGGCCTTGGCTGAGCATTTGATAGACTTGATTGCGCAAGTCCTTGGCCAGGTCGGCGTTGGAGTCGGCGATGGTTTGGTTTTGGCACACTAGGCAGCGTAGTTCGCTGATCAGCGACTGGTAGGCTTGTGCTTGCTCCGGGGTGGCGAAGTCGTGGTATTCCACCGCCGCCCAGGCGAGGCCGGCGCTGAATAACAGGATGATTGCGGCGAGTAATTTAAAAATGTTTAGCTTCATGCCGGCTCCGTTTGCAGGATTTGGATCAGCGGGAGGATTTTGTCGGTCAGAATTGCGTTGTCCACCGGGCCGGTTAATTTATAGCGGATGATGCCGCGTTTGTCGATGACAAAGGTTTCCGGTACGCCGTAAACGCCGTAATCAATGCCGATGCGGCCATTGGCGTCTTGCAGCGAAACCGTATACGGGTCGCCGTGATGTTGCAGCCATTGCAACGCGTCGGCGGATTCGTCCTTGTAGTTAAGGCCTACCAGGGTTATCGCATTTTGCTTGGCCAGTTGCAGCAAGATGGGATGTTCGGCGCGGCAGGAGACGCACCAGGAAGCCCACACGTTCAGCAGCCAGACTTGGCCGAGAAAGTCGCTAGGCGTTAGCGTTTTTTCCGGCCGGTGCAGGGCTGGCAGGGAGAAGGCCGGGGCCGGCTTGTCGATTAACGGCGAGGGGATTTCCTGCGGCTTGAGGTCTAGGCCTAGGGCCAGAAAAATCGAGACGACGATGTAAATCAATAATGGAATTAGATACTTAGCCATGGTTGTCCACCGTTTGGGCCGCCGTTTTACGCGCGGCGATGCGGTAACGCCGGTCCATGGCCGCCAACAGGCCGCCGGTCGCCATGAAAACCCCGCCCAGCCAGATCCAGCGGATGAACGGTTTGTAATAAATGCGCAAGCTCCAGGCCCCTTGCTGGTCCAAGGGTTCGCCGATGGCGACGAACAGGTCGCGGAAGAGTCCGGCGTCGATGGCGGCTTCGGTCATCGGCATCTTTTGTACTCGATAGACGCGTTTTTGCGGATAAAGTTCGGCTACCGTCGCTCCATCGCGGCTGACGGTCAGATGCGCTTGTTGCGCTTGGTAATTGGGGCCGGGTTTTTCGGTGACGCCATGAAAGGTGAACACGTAGCCGAGCACGTCCAGGCTTTCTTGCGGCGCTAGGCGCACGTCGCGCTCGACGCTATAGACCGAAGTATAGGTGATGCCAATGGCGAACACGGCGATGCCGAAGTGGGCCAAGGTCATGCCGTAAAATCCGCTGGGGATTTGCTTGAGTTCGGCCCAGGACCCGGTTTTGACGCGCTGCTTGACGTTGACGAGCGTCAGAACCACGGTCCACAAGGCCAGCGCGGAGCCGATGACCGCGCCCCAGGAGTAATGCGGCATGCTGAACGGCGCGAGCAAGGCCGCGCCCAGGCAGCCGGCGGCCAGCCAGCGGGTGCGCCGGGCCAGCGCGCGCCAGTCGTCGCTTTTCCAACGGATCAATACGCCTAAGCCTACTGTTAGCGCGAGCGGCGCGGTGAGCGGGATGAATACGGCGTTGAAATACGGCGGGCCGACCGATAGTTTGCCTAGCCCCAAGGCGTCTATGACCAGCGGGTATAAGGTGCCCAGCAAGATGCTGGCGGCGGCGGCCACCAGCAGGATGTTGTTGATGAGGAGCAGGGTTTCCTTGGAGGCCGGTTCAAAGCGGGCGGCGCTGCGCACTTGCGGCGCGCGGATGGCGTACAGCAATAAAGAAAGGCCGATTACCAAGGACAGAAACACCAGAATGAACACGCCGCGCGCCGGGTCGCTGGCGAAGGCGTGCACCGAGGTCAGCACGCCGGAGCGCACCAGGAAGGTGCCGAGCAGGCTGAGGGAGAAGGCGAAAATGGCCAGCAATACGGTCCAAGTTTTGAATACGCCGCGTTTTTCGGTGGCGGCCAGGGAGTGCAATAAGGCGGTGCCGACCAGCCAGGGCATGAAGGAGGCGTTTTCCACCGGGTCCCAAAACCACCAGCCGCCCCAGCCGAGTTCGTAATAAGCCCACCAACTGCCTAGGGTGATGCCTAGGGTCAGGAACATCCAGGCCACGTTGGTCCATGGCCGCGACCAGCGCGCCCAGGCGGCGTCGAGCCGGCCTTCTATCAGCGCGGCGATGGCGAAGGCGAAGGCCACCGAGAAGCCGACATAGCCCATGTACAGCATCGGCGGATGCACGGCTAGGCCGGGGTCTTGCAGCAAGGGGTTTAGGTCGCGGCCTTCGCTTGGCGCGGGAAACAGGCGCGCGAACGGGTTGGAGGTGAACAGCAAAAAGGCGAGGAAGCCGACGCTGACTAGGCCCATGACCGCCAGCACGCGGGCGCGGGTGGCGTCGGACAGCGGTTTGCTGAGGGCGGCGACCAGGGCGGTCCAAATGGATAATGTAAAGGCCCATAGTAGCAATGAGCCTTCGTGCGCGCCCCACACGCCGGAGATTAAATACAAGAACGGCAGTGCGGTGTTGCTGTTTTGCGCGACATAGGCCACGGAAAAATCATGGTTGATGAAGCTATAGGTTAGACAGCCGTAGGCTAGGCCGATGAAGAGGAATTGTCCGAAGGCGGCTGGCTTGGCCAGATGCACCCAGCCTGGAATGTTGCGCGCCGCGCCAATGAGCGGTAATAAGCCTTGCGCAATGGCGAGGCAAAAAGCGAGGATCAGGGCGAAGTGGCCGAGTTCAGGGATCATGGCTGCACCGGTTTTTTTAGGGTGGAGGCGACTTCGGGCGGCATGTAGTTTTCGTCGTGTTTGGCCAACACTTCTTGCGCCACGAACACGCCGCGTCCGTCCAGCCTTCCCTTGGCGACGATGCCTTGGCCCTCGCGGAACAAATCGGGCAGGATGCCGGTGTATTCGACCGTCACTTCTTTACTCAAGTCGCTCAGTTTAAAGCGCACCAAGAGGTCCGCGCCGGGCCGCTCAAGGCTGCCTTTGACCACCATGCCGCCGAGGCGGAAGTCGGCGTTGGCCGGGGCCTTGCCGGCGATGACGTCGCTGGTGGAGAAGAAGTACATCAGGTTTTGGTTGAACGCTTGCAAGGCGAAGGCCACGGCGATGCCGAGGCCGGCCAGCGAAAGCAATATTAGAATCAGGCGTTGGCGGCGTATCGGTTTCATGAGGTTTCGCGTTTTTGCTTGACGGTCAGCCGGCGCAACAGGTTTTTGCGTTGCAAGACGGGTGATATGAGATTCCACAATAGCACGGCGAAGGTTATGCCGTAGGAGGTCCACACATAAAATGCGTAGCCGCCCATGGCCCAGAAGTCGGGATTGTTCATGTTTTGGCTCCGAGCAGGTTTTTGACCCATTGCGCGCCGCTCTCCCGGCGCAACAATTCCAGTTTGGCGTTTTGCAGCACGGCCAGGGCGTAATAAAACTTGAACGCCAGCGCCATTAACAACAGCGGGGTTAGCATGCTAATGTGTATGGATGGTTTGTCCAGTTTGGTGACGGTGGGTCCTTGGTGCAGGGTGTTCCACCATTCCACCGAGTAGTGAATGATGGGAATGTTGACCACGCCGACCAGGGCCAGGATGGACACGGCGCGGGCGGCGTTACGCTTGTCTTCTATCGCGCCGTACAGGCTGATGACGCCGAGATAGAGGAATAGCAGGATTAATTCTGAAGTCAGGCGCGCGTCCCATACCCACCATGCGCCCCACATCGGCTTGCCCCATAGCGAGCCGGTGACCAGGGCGATAAAGGTAAACCCCGCGCCAATGGGAGCGCTGCTGATGAGCATCACCTCGGCCAGTTTCATGCGCCAGATTAGGGCGATGCCGCCCATCACGGCCATTAGCACGTAAACGAATAAAGACATCCACGCCGCCGGCACGTGTACGTAGATGATGCGGTAGCTGTCGCCTTGCTGGTAGTCGGGCGGAGCCAGATACAGGCCGCCGTAAAGGCCCGCGGCCAATAGGGCCAGGCAGATGCCGCCCAGCCACGGCGAAAGCTTGCTTGCCAGGGCGTAAAAATAGGGCGGCGAAGCCGTTTGATGAAAAAACCGCGTCCATGACGCCGGGAAAAATGCCATATCAATTTACACTCATTCTCAAGGCCGCCGCCGCCGGCAGCGGGGCCAATACCACACCGAAAAACAGCATCGCCGCCAATACGTCGAGCTGGGCGGCGGCGGGCAGGCCGCCGGCGGCCCGGTCCACGGCGCTGCTGGCGAAAATCAACACCGGCACGTAGAGCGGCAATACCAGCAAGGATAAAATCATGCCGCCGCGGCGCAGGCCCACCGTGAGGGCGACGCCGATGGCGCCGATCAGGCTCAGTAGCGGCGTGCCGAGCAGCAGGCTGAGCCACAAGGTAGCCATGGCCTGTTGCGGCAGCCCGAGAAACAAAGCCAGCAGCGGCGCGACGACCAGCAACGGCGCGCCGGTGACTAGCCAGTGGGCGCTGATTTTACCGAGAATCAGCACCGGCAGCGCATGCGGGCATAATAAAAGTTGTTCCAACGAGCCGTCTTCAAAGTCGCTGCGGAACAGGCTCTCTAGGGACAGCAAGGCCGCCAGCAGAGCCGCTACCCAAATCACGCCGGGGGCGATGGCTTGCAGCAAATGCGGCTGCGCGCCAACCGCCAACGGGAATAGGGTGACCGCCAGCACGAAAAACAGCAACGGGTTGGCGGCCTCGGCGCGGCGGCGGAAGGCCAGCAACAGGTCGCGGACGACAATGGCGAAAAATGCTTGGCTTAATGACATTGGTCTAAAAATATGCGTTGCAAATCCACTTGCGGCAGGTTGATGTCTTGATGCGAGGTCAGCACCGCCAGGCCGCCTTGGGCGACGTGGGCGACGATCAGGGATTCGATCAAGGCCACGCCGCGCCGGTCCAGCGCGGTGAACGGTTCGTCCAGTATCCATAGCCGCTTGGCGCATACCAGCAGGCGGGCCAGCGACAGCCGGCGTTTTTGCCCGGCGGACAGGGTTTGCACCGGGTTGTCGTCGAAGCCGGCCAATTGCACCCTCGCCAGCGCTTGCTCTAAAGTATACGCGCCGGGCGCGGCCAGGGCTTGAGCGAAGCGCAGATTCTCCAGCGCGGTGAGTTCTTTTTTGCTGCCGTCGGCATGGCCGACATAGGCCATTTGCGCTAGATAATCGGAATTTGGGGCGGGCGCGCCGTCCCAGCTCAGGCTGCCGCCGTCCGGCGCGCGCAAGCCGCACAGGATGCGCAGCAGCGTGGTTTTGCCGCAGCCGTTGCCGCCTTCCAGCAGCAATACTTGCCCCGGCCGCACGCTGAAACTCAAGCCGGCGAACAAATCCCGCTCGTCGCGGCGGCAACTTAAATCCGATGCGGTAAGTCCGGCGGACATGACACTCTTATGTTGGCAACAAAACAGGGCATTTTAGCAAAACCCGGCGCGGGCTTCATCCTTTATTCAAATGGGGTTGGCGGGCGCTTATGGTAAAATAGAAGCCAAGTCCCGGTAGCTCAGCAGGATAGAGCGGTCCCCTCCTAAGGGACAGGTCGGACGTTCGAATCGTCTCCGGGACGCCATTTAAAATTAATAAGTCAAGCTCTTTTTCGATTTGTTGGCCGGAAAAACGGTTTCGAGCGGTGACTGATGTTATTTTTACAGATATGGACAACTTGGATAATTGAATGTTGAAATCTTTGAAAATAAAAAACTTTAGAGCTTTGGAAGATTTTTATGTCGAAAAGCTTGGTCAAGTTAACTTAATCGTCGGTAAAAATAATTCCGGAAAAAGCTCAGTGCTTGAAGCTTTAAGAATTTATGCGGGCAATGCAAGCCAGGAATTATTGCAAAGAATTGCCCAAGAACATGACGAAGTATACTCTATTGAAAATGGAGATAAAACTACGTTTGATGGCATTCTTCCATTTGAAGATTTTTATACGGGAAGAAAATTTCCAGAGGATGATTTATCAATACTAATTGGAGACAATGAAAACCCGGATAAAACTTTGAGTATAAGTACTGTTTATATTGCCGAGAAAGAAGTAACGGTACTTAATGAAAATGGAGTAGAAGAAAAAGAGGTGCGTAATTTCCATGTTAGCAAAAAAAAAATTAATCCATAGGTGGAGGCGCTAGAAGGCGGTTTACAGATTGTAGGGGAAGCTTTACAGGTTATAAAAGACAATAAATCCTATCTTATATATTTAGACAAATCAATAAATAGATTTAGGTATATGAGTAGTGATAAGAAAATCCCGTGCAATATAATTCCAACGCAATTTTTGTCCATGGATAAGCTTGCCAAGGAATGGGATGCCATTGTGCTGACTGAAAATGAGGAAATTGTTAAAAATGCCTTGAAAATAATAGTGCCTGAATTTGAAAGTTTGACATTTATTGATGCAATTGATGGTTCAACGATGCGCGGAAGAAGGCGCTTGGCTAAAGTAAAAATTTCAGGCGTGCCTCGTCCGGTTCCTCTCAATAGTTTAGGCGATGGCATGTTGCGCACGCTACAATTAGTATTAAATGTTTTCTCGGCAAAAGATGGTTTTTTACTGATTGATGAATTTGAAAATGGTTTGCACTATAGTGTACAGGAAAAAATATGGGGTTTGCTTTTTGAATTGGCTAATAATCTGAATGTTCAAATTTTTGCCACGACCCACAGTTGGGATTGTATTGAAAGTTTTACCAAAGTGGCTGCGAATAAAACAGGCGTGGATGGCGTTTTATTTAGATTGGGTAAGAGTATTAGAGCTAGTGAAAAGGGACGAATTATCGCCACGGTTTTTGATAAGCAACAATTACTTAATATCACTCAATCCGACGTTGAGGTGCGCTAATGGCGGCTTCAAAAATATTATTGGTTGAAGGTGAGGCGGACAAAAGTTTTTTTAAGGAGATTTGTAAAAAATTATCACTCGATACAGACACAGACGTTTTGGTGGCGCCGCCAAAGGATATTGGTGGGACGCATAATACCAAGGGCGGCGTAACAAATCACCTAAAATTAAGTTTATTACCTCAGCTTAATGATGGTCAAATTACCCGTATTGGCATTGTTTTGGATGCTGATTATGAGGAATTTGGTAGTGGGTATCAACAAACGATAAGCACAGTTACGAAGGTGGTTGAGCCATTTGGTTTCTCGCTTAAGCCAAATATATTATCTGTAAATGGTTTATTTTATTAAAACTCCGATGGTTTAGCTGATTTAGGTTTATGGGTTATGCCCAATAATCAACAGGAGGGGATGTTGGAGGATTCGCATTACATTGGTAAAACAAGTCATTGATTTACAACGCGTAGATTACAAAAGAACTTACTGCAAAGCACTTAAGTGAACAACCGAAAGTCTGTTTGCATAACATGGGCGACACAATTCATTGATTTTCAATGTGTCGATTACGAACGAACTGACTGCATAGCACTTGCCGACAAACATAAAATGGAATACTAATATGAAAAATATTCTTTCAAGCGTCACATTGATTTGCGCAACACTCCATGGCGCGGTTAGCTACGCGGATACCTTTGCTGATTATATAATAGCCGGTTCTAATTGCAGTTCCGATTGCGATGGCCCCGCGGATTCCTTTAGCATTACGTTTAAGTACGATGAGACATTGCAGGTGATTAGCAATGTCTCGGAAGGTAGCTTTACCGACATTTTTGGTACATACACCGGAATTAGACATATAGTATGGCAAACTAATCCCGATACTGTAGTAATAAACGCTCTTGGTTATGGCATACAATTAAACAATCTCGCGGATAGTATTTATAAGCTTGAGCTTGCTTCGTCGATTCCGTTGTACCCAAACTATATCACCGCATTAGCTCAGACCATCACAATCGACCCGTACGTTGGCAATGATTGGATTGGCTACAATTATGTAAACATTTCCGCAGTTCCAGAACCTAGCGAATGGGTAATAATGTTATTAGGCTTGCCTTTATTAAGTTGGGTTGCTCATCGTAAGCTATTAAGTAAAAAGGTGTAACCATTTTTAAATAGCGCCACATCAACAGTGCATTGAGATTTTGGTTGACGGTGTGGTTCACATAAGGCAAATTTAAAATTGGTTTAAAATCAAGTATTCCCTCACCAGTTTGTCGCGGTGGGGTAATATTTCATGCAATTTTATGATGATATGGTGTCGACCTCGTTTTTCAAAGAGGGGGGTTGACCGCTTGGGTTTTATTAGCATATTGAATTGCTTTAAATTGGCTGTTTAAGCGCTACAGCCAGCCTTGCAATCAAGCATCACGATTATTGAGTTCGCGCCAAGACATTATTTGTACTCGGCCAGAATATACCGCCTCCAATTCGATAAATTCAACTGGGGATTCTGGTTGTTCGGGCTCAATCAGTTTTATGACAATAAAATGCTTTTCCTTGTCGCGCGGAATGGCGGCTGTCCATTTGCTTAGCAGAAGTTTTTTTGGGTTAAATCGGCTGGGTGGTTTTTTTGACATATTGCCTGCTAGGTTGTAAGTTGGTTACCTTATCAGCCGGGCGATGTCGTGGCTTGGGATTTGAACGGTAGCGGTTTAGCGCATATCGGTTTAGTGTCCGATCTTTGGTCTGAAGCCACACAGCGATTCTTGATTATTCACAATATCGGCCGCGGCGCTAAAGCCGAAGACCGGCTAGTTGACTGGAAAATCTCCGGGCATTATCGGTATTTTTGAAAGCTTGGAGGAGGCGGGAAGCGCGGGCGGTTCATCGGTGCAATTCGGCCATGGCCGATTGCACCTTTCGCTGATCTTGTCGTTTATCTTAGGCGCAAATTATTTTTGACCGATTTTACGCCATTGGTTTCGCGGGCAATTTTGACCGCTTTTTCTATATTGGCATGGGTGTCTACAAAGCCGCTGAGTTGTACTACGCCCTTGAATGTGTCGACATGGATTTCCAAGGATTTCATATCAGGTTCGTTTAGTAATTGCGCATTAATTTTATCAGTGATGACCGCGTCGTCGACATATTCTCCGGTTCCCTCTTCTTTTGGCGAGGATGCGCAACCTGCGGCGGTTATCAAAGTGAGGGCTAAAAATGAGGCGGAAAACAAATTTCTTAGGTTTTTCATGGCTAAATCTCCAGTAATGAGTATAAATTTATAATGTACCCTTGACAATTTAATTTAAATTATACTTTTGGTCGGTACGGTATCGCACAAATATAACGATGGCTAGCCCGGCATTTAGCATGTAGGTTAAGCGATAGAATGGGGCAGCGGCATAGACTAATCCATAGTGATTTTCAGCCCTATGTGCGTTAACGCACGGACGAACAGCTAAGGCTTGGGCTATGGTGCAATGGTATTTTTGAAACATGTGTTGCTGTAAAGCGAATAGTTTCCGGCATGCGCAAGGATTAGCGACCATACTTATGTCGGTCTTGCCATGTTGTTCTTGCCGAACGCCGGGTGGGCATCGGCGGCAAATGATTATTCGCCGAGGCGGATTTCCGGATGCCGGGTTTGGATGCGTCTTTGAAGTCCGGCGCTTAGCTGTGTTTTATAGCCGCCCATTTTTTTACTCTGAAGGATTTATTACTATGCTGAAAAAAAAATCACTGACTATCGCTTCATTAATCGGCGCGGGTTTTCTGCCGCTGGTGCAGGCTGCCGATCAATTTCTGGATAATCGTTGGTATATTGCGCCTTTTGCTTCATACCTGAATACCGGCGGCGACCGTCAAGCGCAAGACGGTTGGGGCGGCGGCTTGGGGGTCGGTAAAATTATTGATCAACATTTTAATGTCGAGTTAAGAGGTTTTTATCAAGGTTTTGATGGAAAATACGGTGCGGCCAATTTGGCTGGCGGTACTGCTGATTTGCAATATTATTTCTTCAGAGACAAGTTTTCACCGTATGCCGTTATCGCGGCCGGCGGTATGAATACCTCCCTGGGCTCTAAAAACGTGGCTGGCGTGATAGGGGAGGCGGGTCTGGGTTTTTCCTATGAATTGGATGATAATTTTCTGATACGCAGCGATGTACGTTATCGCTACAACAACAATATGAATAGTCATGTACAGCCCGGTACTACCGAGTTTAATGATATGACGGTTAACGTGGGTTTTGTGATTCCATTCGGCGAGAAGCCGCAAAGAACGGCGCGCGCGGAATCTCATTACACGCCGCCTGCCCCGGTTACCCCGGTTCACGCCGCTCCGCCGGCCGATCCTTGCCATGGCAAAAAAGCTTTTAAAGGCGGCAAAGTCGACGCTCATGGTTGTCCGGTGAGATTGGTGCTGAGGGGAGAGCATTTCAAATACGATTCCGCTGAGTTGTTGCCGGCGGCCACAGAAATTTTGGATGGACTGGCCAAAGATTTGATCAATGATCCCGACAAAGCTGAAATTGAAGCGCGCGGCTACGCCAGCAGCGAAGGCGGGCATGAATATAATTTGAGATTGTCTGAACGGCGCGCGCATTCAGTGGTTAAATATCTCAAGTCCAAAGGCGTTACCAATAAACTGATCGCAAAAGGCTTTGGCGTTAGCAACCCCGTGGCTGATAATAATACGGAACAAGGCCGAGCTGAAAATCGCCGTGTCGAGTTAATCTGGATCGAATAATCATCCTCTTGTTCTTATTATAATTTTAGCATTCTGGGCTATTTCCACGCACTTATTAAGTAAAAACGCATAATCGATTTTAAAGCGAGCGTAAGAGATTTTAGTTTTCTAAAGCTAAGTAGACGAGCCTAATAAGCCAGGCATTAAGTTAACAGCCGAAAGTCCCGTTTGCATTACTTGGACAGTACACGTCGTTGATTCACAGCACTGATTGCGAACGAACTCCCCGCGAAGCACTTACAACACCATAAGTCATTAATTATTAATGACGCGAATGCCAAAAAATTTATGCCTATGTACTTAATAAACCGAAATTTGCTTTTTTACTTAAGGGAACCTCTGATTAAATCAGTTTTTCAAGCAAACCTTGATCTTCAGTCATTGATTTTAATAGCACTGAATTTTGAAGCAACGAATTAATCAGAGGTTCC
>CAIYSZ010000080.1 GCA_903928965.1 uncultured Pseudomonadota bacterium | reverse complement strand
CAAATTTTTGCGCAGGGCCTTGTCGGGGGGGAAATTATAGTCTTAATCCCTTCTTAATAAGGTCGGTTATTCAAATAGCTTGGCGTTTATCTCCTTTTTGTTTCAATGTGTTACAAAGGTAGTTGACAAGGTTTTTCATTTTTTAAAAGTTATCTCCCGGCGATAAGCCATGTTTGCAGTTGTTGCTGTAAATTTTTTAAATCCCCCTTACAGCACAAAGCTATTTTCAACTCCTTGGCGCGTGCGCGGCTTGACTTGTCCAAGGTATTAAAGCTCACCAGCATAGCCCGGCCTTGCTGCCCGCCCATTAAGTCGAGTAGGCTTTTCAGTTTATACAACACATCCGCGTCCTTGTCAAAGCGTTTGGTTTTACATTCAATTAAATGCAAACGGTTGGCGCGGATGAGCCCTACATCAATTTCATTTTTGACCGCGGTTTTGCCAGCCGGATAACGGTGTATAGTTATGTTACTGGCCACATCCTGTATTTGGCAAGTACTTTTTAACTTAATGCATAGATTATAAGTATGCATTTCCAACCAACCGCCGTTGGTGAAAAATCGCGCCTGCTGATTAGCAAAGCTCAACGTATGACCGTTCATTTTGCAAAAATTGGCATTTTCAAATAACTCCAACAACTCCCATAATACGGGCCGGGATTGCGGGCCGTGCTCAATTTCTACTTTTAATTGTGGATTGTCCGCCTGATAAGCCAAATAATTTAGTGTACCCAATTCCTCGGCATACCGCTCTATATCCAGCAACAATGTTTGAGTCAACGCCTGCACATTAGGCGGTACGCTTTGCGTGTCACTTGAAATATCAACCTGGTCCGCGCCATAGGCCATCAAGTAATCTTTTAATTTTAACCGGTCAGCTAAATCATGCGGCGCTTTTTTCGGCGACAGCCAAAGCAAGCGGTCATGTTCCGGATGCACGTAATATATAGGGGCTTTTTCGCTGCGAAAAGCTTCATAAGCAGCAATGCTCATCAACTTGGTGCCGCCCGTGGCATTGAGAGCAATATCTCCTTCAGGATATTGGCTAAGTATATTTAATATGGCATCGCTGATGCGATCTACATCCCAAGCGTCGTCTATCGGCCATTGTTCAACGCTGATACCGCGCGGTTTAAAAATATTCTCCAATGCCTTGGCGCGTTCGCGCATATCCGGGCTAACTAGCATGATCACTTTTTGCGGCTTAATCGCCTCGTCCAAAAACGGGGTAATATTCTGTATTTGCTGGGCGGATACCAGAATCAGGTGCGTGGAGATTTTCATAAGTCATCCAAAAGTTGGTTATACAAAGTGGCGTCAACGTTTTTTAGCAAGCGCTCTTTTTGTTGCGCGGGCAAAAATGCATGCACAAAACCCTGTTTAATCATGGCCAGGGCATCCCATTGGCTAAGTTGATAATCTGTCATTCTAGCGGCGGCTAGATATTCATCCGCCAGTGACGTGTTGCTAATGCCGGGGTTGTCGGTGCACAGCGTCAGCGGCAAGCCCTTATCCCGCCACAACGGCAACAAGGGGTAATCGGGCAAGTCATGGGTTTGAGGATATTCCGGATCATAAAAGCCCACTACCTCGCGGTTGGAGCTTGGGCAAAGCTCCAGGCAAATATTTCTATCCCTAAACCGTTGCGCCAAATTTTCATTATCGTTAATCGTCAGCCCATGCCCAATGCGGTCGGCGTGCAGATGATAAGCCGCTTTCCAAATTGAGTCGGCGGCTTCGCCTTCTCCGGCGTGAATGGTAATGGGCAAGCAAACCTCAAACGCACGGGTAAACCAGCCCGCCAATTTATCCGACTGGCCGCTGGATTCGTCACCCGCCAAGTCCAGCCCCACTATGAACTCAGGCAGTTGTTCCTTGGCCAGCACCGCCATGGCGATGGTTTGCCGCAAATCCTTTTCACCGGCGCGCCGGTCAACGATGATGATAAAACGGAATAGTGGCCTATTCTGGCTTGGCAAGCTTGTCAGCGCTTGATCTAGCGCTTGCTGAAAGCGGATAAGAAAGTCCAGGCCCTCGCCATATTTTTGCGGGCTGCCGCGCAGTTCTACATAGGCCAAGCCTTCCGCGGCGGCTTGCTCAACAATGGCTCGGGCATAGGGGCCAATCGCCGCCGGATGGCTAAGCAAGGCAGAGCCGGTGAGTTCACCCGGACGTTCATAGGCGGCAAAACCATGGGCGTGTTGTTTCAGCCCTATGCGCGGCTGGGTAACGCCCCATAAATTGAATTGCAATTGCGTCTCGCTAGCGTGCAGCAATAACGCGGCGGCATAATGCGCACGGACCAGGCCGCCGTTTATTTTAAGCTGCTCCGGCCACTCCCAGGGCCAATGCGAGCTAGAAATAAGGTTTTGACAATGTTGCAAGGCATGGCCTTTTTCTTCATCGCTCAGGCTGTGCCATATGGCTAGGCCAACGCGGCGCTGAGCGGCCAAATCCAAGCAGCCGCCTAAATGGCGGTGCAGATCGGCCTTGGGCGTTTTAATCAACCAATCACGATGCCGCGCTTGCAGCATGCTGGTTCTGAGTTGATTAATGCGTCGCGGCGGCAAGCGATATAAACCGCGCCAGTTTTCATGGCTTTCATCGCCAGTGATGTTTTGCAAATAATTGCCGAATAAGCGGCTGCTGTCGCGTTCGCGCTTGGTCAATTCATGTCCCAATGCGTGGTGGGTATCGGTAAACTCGCCAATCGCGCCCGGCTCAGGCCAGGTTAAAGGATAATCTTCGCTTACGATAGGCGCGACGCCATCCACATAAATGTCTAACAAATCGCTACGGCTGGTTTGGCCGGCAATTAACGGGGTAAGCAATTTCGCCCATTCCGCCGGCAAGGGTTGGGTAAATATTGCCGGCGGCGCGTTGCGAAAATCCTCGGGCAGGGCATCGGCGCTAATGACATGCAACAAGGCGGCGCAGCCGAATAAGCTGCCGGCCCATTGCATATCGGCGCTCATGGTCTTACGCCCGCCCGCCAAGGACAACACCACTTGCCCGCCTTGCGCATGTTGATGCGCTTTTAAACAAGCGCGTAGAATGAGTTCGCGTATATGCAGACATTCATCTTGGCTTGCCAATTGGTCGGTGTTTTTAGCCTGCCAAATCCGCAAAGCCGGCGCTTGCGGTAATTGCTTAACCCAATGAATCAATTGTGTCAAACTCTTTTGCGTTTGTATCCCCTGGGTAGTACACACCCATATTTCATCAGTCTCTTGCAGCCGCGCCTCGGTTTTTAAGGCCTGCAGCGCGGCAAAATCAGGGTGGTGTTGATACAAGGGCAAGCGGTTAGAGGCGACGAATGCATAGGCCTCGGGAATAACGGCCCAACTGGCCCCTAGGGTACAGAGTAGGATGTTGGTCATGGTGCATTCAAAAGGTTTTGCTTACAGGTATTGGCTGGGCAATTGTTCCGGAAGATGCTTTATGCCAACCTCTGCGGCCTCGGCCAGCAACATAGGTATAAAATGTTGTTCCAGCCAGGTATAGATTATGAGCCAGTCACTTTGTGGTATCGGATCAAAACCGTGTGCTAGGATAGAGTTATTACGTACTTTTAAGTGATGAAGCAAAGTTCCTTCTTGCTCGGTGATAAAACGAGCGCCCGCGCCCTGGGTTTTGAGTTTGACCAACTGCCAAGCCTCAAATAAGCCCGCTTGAATCTTGCCTTTATGATTAGGTTTTATCGCTAGTCCTTCTGGAAGCTGATCAGTTTGAATATCACCGGTTTTAATATTGCAACGCGTTTCAAGTATCCATTGCGCGCTCCATTCGATCAGGCGATAAACCCGGGCAACCGCATCGTCGTATCTACCCTGTGCCGCGCGGCGCTCGGCATTGCGGTAAAGATCGAACAAGCAGGCGGCGTCGCGTTTGGATTTATTTTGGTGATTCAATCGCTTGGCTATGTCAATGTAAGTTATTCTCATCGCCTCCGGCAAGGTGGGGGCAAAGTCTTGCAAAATGCTCAAGCCTAGCGCATGATTAAAGTTATCCCATTCGGCAAAGGCCCGGCTCAATTCCTTAAAGCGCGTGTATTCGTCGCGCAAGCCTTTGGGCGGCTTGAAATCCGCCAAACCCGCCAGCGCTTCGCTATAGGCGTAACGCCGCCAAGCCTGCCGGTAAGGTTCGGTCAAACGCCGGTAACGGATGCGTTCGCAGTCGGCTTTGTCGGCAAATTGCGAGCCGTCTTGCACCTTGATTAAATCGGTGCGGCTGCCGGTAACCAATTGCAAGTCAATATCTGGACGCTCCACCGCGGCGAGCACCAGACCGGCGCTCATGGACTTGGTGCCGCCCGTGTAGTCGGCGATGATATTCGCCTGTGGAAAGCGCTGGCTGAGCTCATCAAGCACCGCGCTGCAATCTAAATAAACTTGATCCAGATCGTCGGATTGCGTCAAGGTAACTTGGTATTGATCGGCAAGCAAACCGGTTTGGGTGGGAATATTGGGTAAGGGCTTAGCCTCTTTACCAAACGTAATGCAATTACCCTTGCCTTCTATTTGCGTCCTGGAACCAGACCCGGACTGTCCGGTTGCCCGGTCTTTGTCGGTGCATATGAATACTACATAGTCAGGCCGCATGTCGTTAATGGCGCTGACAATAGGTTGATGGCTTCCGCCGACGGTGCAGATTAGGATTTTGGTCATGGTTTATGGTTGGTCTAGGGTTCTTAGTAAATCCTTGGCTTTTCTGTTGCCAGTGGCTCCAATAAACGCCAAAATGCTTTTTGCTACTTCCAAGAGTTCTTTTTTCGTATCCACTGGCCATTCCGCGGCTTGCTCAATAAGTTTGCGCAAATCGCCATACAACACGCCGCCCATCTTCTCGGGCGCTTTGCCGGCTTGTTTTTTTTCAAATTGCTGACGCAAGGCTTCAATTTGTTGTTGTTCAGGGCTCAAGTTCGCGCGGCGTTGTTCCTCGTCTTGTTGTTTGATTAAACGGGCCTGCTCTTCAGCCTTTTCCCGTTCCTGCCGTTGTTTAAATTCTATTTCTTGCTGTTGCCGATGTTGTTCGGCGGCCTTACGTTTTGCCGCGAGTTGAATTTGTTGCGCGGCTTGCTTTTCGGCCCATTGCCGAGCTTGCAATTGCTGACTTTGGCAAATTGTCGCCAATTCAGGCCATGGTTGTATCTGAGCTTCCCCTGGATGAATTTCAACCAATAGCCAACCAAAAGGTAGCAATTCAGCACGTTGTTTGGGATCGTTAGCGGCTAGCCAGACGGTCTTGGGGGCATCGGCGTAATCCGGTTGCTGACCATTTCCCTTCATAATTTTGATCTTTCCATTGCGCGCGCCAGATACCGTGACCGCCTCCGCGCCGGAATGGCGGCCAACACGCAATAAAAATGCAGTTCCCTTGTCGATTTTGTCTTGCGCCAAATGGAGTATTTCATCCATCTGTTTTTGCCAATTGGGGTCAGCATAACCCCTATCATTTAACAAATTTAATTCCGCCTTCAATTGCGGCCTATAGAATAGGTTACACGCCTTTGCGATATCCTTTGTCGAAAAGCGCAAAGACTTTGCAGGCAATTTATTGGGTGCATTGAGCTCAATACGCTGGATTGTCAATTGACCTTTAAAACTCTGCTCATAAAAAGCAGGTATACATTCCAATATTTGATACAAATTTTCGCCCATCGCTTGACGCATGGTGCCTTTCTCATCGACAACCGGCGCTTTTTTACGATTTACCGCCAGAAAAATCTGCGCCGTGGGTAAACCTAGCGCGGCATTCCAGCCCGCATCGCCGAACTGGAGCAATCGTAAAGGGTCTTGATCTAGCGATAATTTTCTTCTTTCAGAATCATAGTAATGAAACAAACGACCCTGAAATTCGTGCAAGCCTTTGCGCTCATTGGTTGGTCGGTTTTGGTTAAGTTGATCCAACAACGCCGTTCGAATAGCCCCTTTAACAGAAGAACCGAATAGTACAGGCTGCCTGTTTATCGGATTATAAGAGGTTCGATCAATTTCTAGTTTATTCAATACCTGACCACCGCCACCTTCATTATTTGCGGTTTGACCTACCCGTTTACGATATAAATTATCAACGCCTGGCAATACTGGAATGCTATTGACCGCCCAAGGCTTAATATTTTCCCTGCGGTCATAAAAAAATCGTTGCACAGATTTCAACATATCCTCGTTTGCCCTGACGTTGACGATCTTGTTTAGTTCGTTTCTATCGTTTTCGGTCAAGGCAGCTAATCCGCCACCGGTATCGAATTCGTACAAGACGCCATCGTCAATGACATAGTTAGTAGGCTCATAGCTGTCGCCAACACCGATGTGGATAGGCGATAGCGTTGTGTAAGTAAGTTTGTAATTTTGTAAAAAATTACTCATGATCGCTCCTGGGTATCGAGATTGATGGCGATAACGGGGGCATAACCCTGATGTACGGTAGCCGGAAGTGTTTTGGACAATTCGCCTTTACCGCCAATACCCTGACCAATGTAGCCGGACATTGGCGGGTGACAAGCAAAGACCCCGGCAGTTTGGGCCAGCAGCACTGGATTTTTAAATGGATTTCCTTCACTATGTAACGCGATATCGCCATGGCGGCCAAATCGAGTGAACAATTGGTAAAAACTGCTCTTGCCATCGAAATTCAAACCTTGCGGTGCGCAAGGCGCTAAAGTCAGGCAGGCGTTCGCCCCAGCTTGATGGAACCGTGTGGTTTCCACAAACTCAGACACGATAAATTTACCCAAGCCAATACTGGCGTCGCGGCCAAAACCGATACAGCCGATGTCTTGTAAACATAGTTCACAATCTTCGACTTTTAGTCTTTCAGTATCGAGTAATATATAAATCGACCAGTTAATACTTGAAATAAACCATTCCTGTTCAACACTATAAGGAGCAAACCCGCCCGTTCCTGTTGTTTGGGTTTGACGATTAATGGTGTTATGTGGTTGAGGGTGCTTTTCACTTAGATTTTTGCCGTCACCAACAATATCGGAAGACGACTTAGCTAGGGATAGCCATTCCGCCAAGGGTTTTTCGACGTCAACATCCGGCAACCAACAGCGTTTCTTGATGGCTTTTCTGTCATCCGCTTTTAACTTGTCATAATAACTGCCGGGCAACTTCGGAAGTGGCAAAAAGCCTTTTGGAAAAGCATCCGCTACCACTGCAAATGGCTGTGCATTGGTATAACCAGCTAATAACTCCGTCAAGCGTTTTTCTCCAAAGCGGTTTCTGATAGCCCAACACAGTTGGCCGAACAGTGTGTCACCCTTTAGTGGCGTGGCAAAGGCTGATTGCCGCTCAAGCGTTATGCGATAAGTGTTCATCTAGCATTCTCATTTCGCGGGTTGAAATATTTAACACAGCCAAATCGGTTCGGTTGCATCGCCATTTACCTCCTACAAATTAATCGCTTCTAGTTTTTCTTGTAGGGATTCTTCGCCCAACCTAAGCCCAGTGAATTTAATTTTGCCGTAACCACGCGAACCGGAACCGCCCAATCCTGTTAATTCCAACAGCTTTAAACCTTGCAATACGGTATCGAGTAAGTCTTCGCCATCGTGCACCCGAATGGTCAGGTTGAAATCAAAACGGGCAGTGGCGGGCACCCGCTCGGTATTACGTGGATGCTCGGCTACGCCCCGAATTCTGTCAATCATGTTTTCCATCTTAGTTTCCGTTAGCATGATGCTCTTATTATTCATCTCCGTCACCCAATTCTTATCAAGCGAACAATCCCAGAATGACAAACGGCTGGGTCCAATTTTTTTAACCAATTCATCGTCATTGTTATTATCTGGCGCACCGCCAAATAAGCGAATCAAATTCTCGGCCTTGTCTTTTGATTCGTTCAAACGTTTATCATTCAAGTGTTTAAAGCTTAAAGGCTGGCCCTGGGTAACATCCACGACACCTAAATGCCATTCCAGTAAACTGCGCATCTTGCCTTTAATGCTAGAACCAGGAATATAAGGTTCCTGATTAATTGGGTTTTTAATCACCGGGTTATCTGTTCCGCCAATGTGGATTTCAGTATTACCGCTGCCAATGTGCAAGCCACTCAGGAGTTCGATTTGGCCGGAGATTTTTTCAATTTTAGTTAATTGCATGTTAAGAGTCCTCAATCTTTTGGTCTTTCTTCTTTGTAAAAGCCCATAAAGGCTTCCATGAACAATTTAAAGTGGCGTAGATCCGCATATGTTTCTACCTGTCTTAAACAATCACCAATTAGCTTTACATAGTTGGGATCGACCAGTTTTCTTCCCTGTGCATACGCGGCTTTAGCATTAATCATACGTATGAATGGCAGGTATTCCGGAAATTTATCTGGATTAATACTAGCCTTACCTTCCCACATAACGATTTCATCATAAAAGCGTCTAAGTTGCGATGGTTTATTACTCTGTTTATTTTCCCCGATTGCTTGAGCCGCGCACTTGGCTACGCCATCGAATAAATCTGCTTGGATATTTTTAAATTGAATTTTCGAGGTATCCATGGGTTTTACCTGTTTGTCATCGTTTCCGCCCCGTGGGCCAGGGCTATGTTTTTGCTGCGGTTGATACGCCATCACAAAACTCCTTTAAGAAAAATATAAATAATGCAATTTTTATTAGGTTTTAAAGTTAACAACCCAGCTTAAAACCGGTCAATCACGCTGTTGATACAAGTGGCAAAACAAAGCGACACGGTATTTGCCCTTAAAATGCTCGATACCGGACTTTGCGATTTCACTTGCCAATTCCAAATGACGCCGATTTCGCTCTTCCCTGGCTTTTTGTTTGTCTTCGCCGAATTTTTGCCTATCCAACATCCGGGCGGTCCGATAAGCAAAATAGCTATGCCAAAGCGCATTTTCAGGTTTTACGTGCACCTTTTCCGCCATTTCAATCAGGTTCAGCAAACCATAAACATAACCCGTGCTTAAATCGTTTTTTTCGGTCAGCCGCTGCAACTCCGGCAAGCGCTTATTCAGCAGCACGTCAAAATCTTGCCATGACATGCGCTGGTTGAAACAACTAACAGCGTTTTTCGGGAGAACTTTTTGCTCTTGCGGGTTCGGGTTGTAGGCTTTGGCTTGCTCTAAACCTTCTTCGGCCAGATCAGCCAACTGACTAATGGGCAAACCTGGTTTAGTAGTGCTGATTCCAGCGGAAAAGTGTATTTCAGAATTGCCGGCGACATACGTTTGAAAAGCTTGCCGCATTGTCTCAGCCAACCTCATTTGATTAAACCAAGGCCCAATCAAAAAGAAGTCGTCGCCTCCGGCAAATACAGTGTAACTGTCCTTAAATTCGCTCTGGCATAAGAATGGCAAATAAACGGCAAAGAAATTATTGAGTTGCCGTGATAATGCGGCGGTTTTGCTGAAACTGATATCTTGTAGGCCGGATTGGAAAATTTTGCCCAAATTATCCACATCGCCTTTCAAGGCGGATAGCGCGCTAATGCCTTGCCATTTTCCATTTGCAACCTGCTGTCGATCACCGCAAGCCAGATGGTTAAGCGTTTTTACTGATTCTAATTCCAACTTTTCGTCAATACCTATGTATTTATCATAGGCTTCTTCGAGTATGTCAATTTCCCCGGCAATGGGCACATAGGCGTTGATATTGCGGCGGGCGTAACCATTCCAAAGCGCTTGATCGGCACTTTTAGGCAATTCAAAATCCCAGGCTCGCAGTAAATTACCGGTTTTAGCTTCGGCCCCGAATTTGCCATGCCCTTCCTCATTTTCAGCAAAACCAACATGGTAGCCGAATATCGATGTTTTCAAAGCGCCGGACATATTTAGCGTTTGGCGGGTAATCAAAATTCGATGGCGGCGGGTCAGCCAGTGGCCAATTTCAATTTGATCGTATGCTAGGTTGCTTACGAATGTTTCGCTATCAATTCGATGATAAGCAGGAGAACGGCCATCAATTTTGCATACGCCTTTTGTGTTATCAAATTTTTCCCTAAAGTCCGTAAATACGATGCTGTTTCCCTCTCGTTCACAAAGGTTAAAGCGCTGATATTTCTTGATTTCCATTTGCTGGAACAGTTTTTCTATCAATTTACGATACGGGCTGATTTCTTTATCTTGAACATTGGCATGGCGGCGAAAATCATTACAAGCCGCCTCTGTCCAAGCCAACCCAACCCCCGCCTGACCATAACTATGCTCCAAAAACCATTCATCCAAGTCTTTCTGTACTTGTTTCAACTTAGTTTTGGTTTGCTCTGTATTGTGCGCCACAATATTGAACTTACCCGCCGCATTGATAACCTGACTCGTTGAAGGCAAGTCCAAGGCGTCCAAAACCTTAAGCGCGGCGCATTCTGTTAGCAAAGACACATAAAACGAGCGGCCACGCAGCAATTTGGCGGCGCGTTTGTTGGTTTCGCCGCCGCTAGTGAATATAAAATCCTGGATGCCGAAAAAATCGCCTTGTATAAGTAAAAACTTATTTTCCGCCCAACTTTGTCCTTGGTCACTCAATGCTTTACGGGCAATGTCATCGGTTTCATTGCGTTCATGGTGATAGCGCCATAATGCTGTCGCCAAGGCCGCGGTTACCCGCGAATGATCGTAAAGCGACACATCAGGACGCACATTAAACGCGGTTGCGGAGGGTATGGCCTGGGTAAAAACTCCCCAGACAGTTTCAAAATGATCCAGCCACAGCGACCAATTTTGTCGATGCGATTTAGGAATTTTCGTCAATGCCGCCGTGAATTCATTCCAAAGTTGTTTATACTCAGCTTGCGCTTTTCCATCGTCGTTATGTTCATAGCCCTGCGCCTTGACCGGAAAAATACTCGCGGGCGATAAAGGCTTAAGCGGATAACGATAGGCGTATTCTTGCGGCGGCTGATTTTTATCATCACCCAATCGGACTTGCTCGAACAACGTCAATTGCCGCGCGGTGTAATGATTTTGGCCTGTCGCTGTCCCTTCATCCGCATCGTTGTATTGCTCAAATTCTTCGCGATCAAAGCCGGAAGCAACCCGGTCCGCCGTGGCGATTATCCATTGTAAAAACGTTCCCGGTCTATGGTGCATGGCCGCCGCGTTAATAAAGGAATCGTCTGCTTCCCGGGTTTTCCAGGAGCCAAACGGCGCGAAATCCTTACCCGTTAAATCAGGTAAGTTTTCCTCGATAATGTCCATGGCAAGCCCAGTGTACGCCGCATGAACATGAGTAAAACGCACCAACTTATCGTCGGTGAATTTCTTTTTCTGGGGGCAATACAGTTGTTTGTTCGCTTCTAGAGTTTCATGATTGATTGGTAGCCTTGCCCGCTCCGCAAACTTACCCAAATCATGCAAAAAAGCCGCCAAGGCAATGCGGCTGGATTGTTCTAACAATGGACTGATTGTCATCCAATTTTCTCCTCTTCAAAATTAATCTGCTCACCTTCAAGCAAAACCCTAAAACAAGTATGCGGCCTTTTTCCCGCCGCGCTAATCAAATAAGGCGTTGCCGCTGGCCCAAGTTGCTCGACCAAAGCCTTATTGGTAAGCGATTTACGCTCTTGCAAAAAGCTTTTGCTCATGCCTCCTTTCAAAGCTTCCATGGTGCGGTCCATACTCGACATGTCGGCATGTAAGCGCCTATACTGCATTAAATATTCTGCGGCATACTCTTTTTCCGGCCAACTTTCCCTAGGACACCGCGGCGCGGGCAAGCCGTCAGCTTGACGTTGCAGCAGCCACAAATAAAACGCCAGATTCACCGGGCTAAGCTTGACAACCTGACCATGAGCCAGCAATTGCCTTTTTTTCAGGTTTATCGTCAACCGCGCCGGGTTCAACGCCAACTGCGCCATGGCGACGGATTGGCTAAAGCTGCTCTTGCCTTGCAGCAGGGCTTGATCCAGCCCGTGCCGCAATCTAACAAAGGGAATTTCGGCTAGCATGACTTTCGCTTGTTGCGTATCCAAGGGTTTACGGCTGGGGTCATTGCCGTAGATGACGTGCGAATACGGCGTCGGGTAATAAAACTGGGGGTGCGATTCATAATCCGCCGAAACCAAAACATGGCTTAGCCGGTCTTGGCCGCGTCCATATAGGGACAGCGCGTAACCGGCGTAAAAGCCCATGGTTTTACGGCCGCCGGCGATGGATACATGCAGCGTGCTATTCGGGTCGGCGGTAAAGGTTCTAATCCATTCCGTAATGCCGTCGGCCATGGCTTGGTTGTCTGCTTGGCTGCGTATGTCATGCAGCGCCTCGCCGCTAGCTTGCCGTAGGCTGTGAATATGCGCCTCGGTAAACTCGGCCGGAGGCAAGCGGTAATCATGGTAAAACTTGGCCAGCCAACCTTCGTTGATTAAGGTTAGCCGCGCCCGCTGATAGCCTTCCGCCGTGGTTAGAATATGAATGGCGCTAGGCATGGCATCGCCTTGGGCATGCAGGGCGTGCAGGGTTTCGGTGACCACTTGTGGGGTTAGGCCGGTGACGGCAAGTAAAATATTAGGCTTGTTCATGGCTTTATTATGGCCGATTTTTTGAATCAGCGGCTAGTTGACAAGCTTGCCGCGCCAATGCTGTAAGCGCCTAACCCCATGCTGGTGGCCTTACCGACATGCGTCCATTGCCCTAGCCAGAGATAAGGCCAAAAATCATCCATCCCCTGCATATCCAGACTCACGTTTCCGATCAAGCCGCCCAGGTTCATTTCCGTTTGCTGGCGCGATGAATAGCGCGTCCAGTCGTACCAGCGCAGATTTTGCTCGCTAAACCGCGCCATCCTGGCGGCGGCGGTGAGCGCGGCAAAATCGGTATCCAAAGGCGTGTCGGTATAAAAATAGCTCAGCATGGATATACGCCTTAGCAAAGCGCTGAACAGCGCGCCAAAGCTAAAATCCCCGGCGGCGAGGTTTTTACTGTCATGCTTGATGCGAACCGGGGAATGAAAGGTCAGGCGTATTTTTGCCGGCATGTCCGGCGCCGCCGGCGTTTGCGCCGGTTCCAGTTGTTGCAAATGGCCATCTTCATAGACGGTGACAGGCCGGCCTTGAAAATCAATCTCGTCGATTCTATTTAATAGGAACGCATGCCGGCTGCCCCCTATGCCATCCTGTCCAGCCGTTTGCATGGCATGAATGATATAAGGAAAAAAACGCAAGCCATGACCAAACAAGGTTAAATCAAGACTATAAGCGTACTCCAGACCATTCGCCGCAAATCGAAACACAAACGGATGCGGTATGGTGTTGTACTTGCGCATTTTCTCCGTGTTCGCCGGCGGCGGAGTCTCGAACACATAGCTATAGGCGCAGGCGCGCCTCAACAAACACGCCTGGCAAGGGGTGTTGCGTACCACGCAAACAGTTCTTTTCAAGGCGTGGCCGAAAGCGCCGCGCCAAGCGGAGCCGGGATACTCCGGCAATCTTACCGGGGCTGCGGTGTTAAAGTAAAAGCGATAGGTCTTGAGCGGTATTACGGGCATTGCGGTGCTGGTCATGGTCAAACCTCCTTGTCACTATTTTCCATCATCTATTCCGCCGTGTATAAGTTGGCAAGCTTGTCGCCGCTAGAGTCATTCTGGATTTGTATGTATTAATTTAACATAGATTCTGGGTTGGCCGCATGGCGGCTTTGAAAAAACATAAATAGCGTATTCATTGCCATTTTTGTTGTACAAAGGCAAAATGCAACTCAAAAAAAGCAGCGAGTCGCTATTTTTGCGAAAGCTTTTTAGGAGCATCCCAGCTCCAAAAAGCGGCAAAAATGACGCGACCACCCATGCCTCCGGCGGCCCCGATTCGTCCTCGTCGCCTCGTTTCGACCCAACAAGGGGTTGAAACATAGGCTCCAAATGACTTGACGCCGTTTCGCGAGGCCTTGCAGGTTTTCTTTGAAAACCCGCCCGGCGCTACGGCTATCGGGGACTAAAAATCTTCGCTTCGCTGCGCTCCGCTTCCAAGATTTTCAGCGAGGGGGCCTAAAGCCCCCTTTTCAACCAACCCAAGCCGATTAAAGATTAATCAGTAATCCAGATCAACTCAACGCGGCGGTTTTCTGAACGGCCGGCTTCGGTGCGGTTATCGGCCACCGGTTTGGATTCGCCGTAGCCTTTGGCGGTCAATTTATTGCTCACGCCTTTGGATTTCAAATATTCCACTACCGCATGAGCGCGGCGTTGGGATAATTTCAAGTTATAACCGTCGCTGCCTTCGCTGCTGGTGTGGCCTTGAACTTCAATCTCGTTTTTTTCGGGATAATGGTTCAAACTGTTCGCTACTTCGTTCAGTCTGGTTTTGGCTTCCGGAGTCAACTCGGCGGAATCCAGTTTAAAGTGGTTGCCTTTCAAAATCAGACGAATCGGGCAGCCATGCACATCCACCTTGCTGCCTTTAGGCGTGTCGGGGCATTTATCCAAGCACTCGTTCACGCCATCATGGTCGCTGTCGCGGCTGGCGCAATCATTCGGAACCGGCTTCGGCGCGGCGGCGGGAATTTCAAATTTAGCCTGATGCGCTTTGGGTTTGTCGCCAAATGGAATCACAAAGCCAAGGTTGACAACCAAATCATTGAACTCGGTGCGGCCAGGTTGCACGTGATCGCCAAAATTGTTGTTATAACGGTAACGAACATCGCCGCGCAACGACAAATTGTCCAATACCTCGTAAGCCAAGCCAGCGCCGGCCTCGCCGATAAAGCCGGATTGCGTGCCGCCCATCGGGCCGCTAACCGCGGTGTTAACGCCGCCAATGGCCACCACGGTGTAAGGGGACAATTTATTGCGGTTAAAGTAATATTGCACGTCCGCGGTGCCGCCGGACAAATCAGTTTGACCGTATTTGCCGCCCCAACCGTTGTAAAAGCCTCTCAACTCAATATTGAAATGCTGGTCCAACATTTTACCCAATCCTAAGCCGCCGCCCCAACCGTCTTTTGCGTTGCGGTCGCCCCCGGTGTTGATATAGGAAGCGAACGGCGCAACATACCAACGAGTGTCCGTTAACTCATCGGCGAACGCGGTTGCGCTCACGCTGGCGCTCACTAAGGAAATGATTGAAAGCCATTTAGTTTTTTGCATATTTTTTACCCAAAATTAAAATAAAAAAGCGTCAATTTCCTTGCCGAAAATCCGATCTCAATCAAAATCCCCGCCGGCGGCAAGATTATCGTTTTAAAGTCGTTTTGCCGCGCGGCGCGCACTCGGCAATTTGGGCTAATATACAACAAAAGAGAATAAAAAGATAGAACATTGTTGTAGATTAGCTACAAAATGCGCAACAAGCTAGTCACCGCCGCCGCCTTTTTTAACCATCATACCTTTGGAGGGGTTGTAACCCAGAATCGCGGCGCCGATAAACAACAAAAACGAGGCGGCGGTGGCCGCCAGGGCGGTCCAGTTCCATTGCTGGTATAAAGCGAAACGAATAGCCTCTACCGCCTGCGAAAACGGATTATATTGGGCCAGAGTGTACAAAATCTCACTGGACTCCTTGATTTTCCACAGCGGATACAAGGCGGTGGACATGAAAAATAATGGGAAAATAACAAAATTCATCACCCCGGCGAAATTCTCCAACTGGCGGATGAAGGTAGACAACAACAAGCCCAACGCTCCCAGCATCATGCCAGACAATAACAGCGCCGGGGCCACGTAGAAATAACCTTGCCAAGGCGGTTGAATCTCGTACGCCCAGGCAATCGCCAAAAACACGTAGGCTTGCAAAATAGACACTAGCGTGCCGGCTAATAATTTAGCGCACAGCAAAAACCAGCGCGGCAGCGGGCTCACCATCAAAATGCGCATGCTGCCCATTTCCCGGTCATAAACCATGGACAATGAGCTCTGCATGCCATTGAACAACTGAATCATGCCCAACAAACCGGGCGTGATATAAACCTCATATAATATATAGGTTTCATAAGGCGGCATAATCGCCACCCCCAGGGCCGCCCTAAACCCGGCGGCGAACACAAATAGCCAGACCAAGGGCCGCACCAGCGCCGAGACAAACCGCTCCCGTTGATACAGAAACCGCAGTAACTCGCGCCCGGCAATGCCGGACAGCGCCCGCCAATAATGCACAATACTCATCGCTTGGCCCCCTGGTTGGTCAACCGCGCGAACAAATCCGCCACATTGCCGGCCTGATGTTCCGCCAACAAAGATTCCAGCTTGCCGCGCCCCTTGATCACGCCTTTATCCAATACTAACAAACTATCCTCCGCCGCCACTTCGTCGAATAAATGCGTCGCCCACAGCACCGCCAAATGTTGTTCCGCCACCAGCTCGTGCACGTGGCTGACTATCGCCTGCCGGCTAGGAGCGTCCAAGCCCACGGTTGGCTCGTCCAGCAGCAGCAGCTTGGGCTGATGCAACAAGGCGCGGGCGATTTCCACCCGCCGCCGGTGACCGCCGTTCAAAAACCGCACTTTCTCGAAACGGCGGTCAAACATAGCCAAACGCTCCAATTCCTCTTGAATCCGCGCGTCCGCGGTTTTGCGGCGCATGCCGTGCAAAGCGGCGTGATAGCGCAAATTTTCCGTCACCGTCAGATCGGGGTCCAAGGTCGTTTGTTGAAACACCACCCCCAGGCGGGCCAAGGCCTGCAAGCTTTGCTTGCGCAATGAAAAGCCGCACAGCTCGATTTCGCCTTGCCGGGTATCGTATAAACGGGTAATCAGCGCGAACAAGGTGCTTTTGCCGGCCCCGTTGGGACCCAGCAAAATCGCGCACTCGCCCTCGGCCACGCTAAACTCGACCCGATCCAAGGCCTTTTTCTCGCCATAAGCGAAACTAAGATTAGTAACCGTTAATGCCGCCACGCTCATGGTTTAACCGCCACGCCCCACGGCAAACGCCCCACGGCGACTGATTTCAACACCTTGTGGTCTTTCAAATCGATAATCGAAATATCGTTGCTCACTCCATTGGTAGTGTATAAGCGGCTTTGGTCCGGTGAAAACGCCAAATTCCACACCCGCTGCCCGACCAGCCAATATTGCTCAACCTTATAATTTTGCGCGTCGATCACCGCCACCCGGTTCGCCGGCCCCAACGCGACATAGGCGTAACGCCGTTGCGCATCCACCAGTACGCCCACCGGCTGCACCATGTCACTGGTCAGCCCCGGCACAGTCAATTTAACCGAATGTAAAATTTGCCTGGTTTCAGCGTCCAATACCGTGACCGTACCCGCCATTTCGGAAGTAGCCCATAATTGCCGGCTGTCGGCGGTAAAAGCCACCGCGCGCGGCCGAGGATCGACCAACACATTCTCCACAATCTGTCCGCTAGCCGCGTCTATGAAATGCAACATATTCGTGGTTTCCGAAGCGCTAACCAGCCAACGGCCGTCCGGGCTGGCCGCCACGCCTTCAGGTTCCACGCCGACCTTGATGCTTTGCACCGCTTTTTTTGCGGCCACGTCCAGCACCGTTACTTCGCTGTCATCCTCGTTAGACACGTATAAACGCTTGCCGTCCGGGCTAAGCGCAAAGGTTTCCGGATCAGGCCCCGAAGGCAAAGTCCCAACCTCGCGCAAACTCTCACTGTCCAAAATCTTGATCGTATTTTCATCGCTGACCGCGACATACAAAAACTTGGCGTCCGGGCTTAAGGCCACGCCGCGCGGCCGCCTGCCCACCGGCACGGTATTCACCAACTTGCCTTCGGCGTTGACCACCGCCAAGGCGTTGTCTTTTTCCAAGGACACAAACACCGTTTCCGCCCGTGACGCGCCGGCGGCCCACAACACGCAGCCCAAGGCCGCAATCCTGACGTATTGCATTACATATTTTCCGTTTTAATATTTGTTCAAAACAAACCCGGTACAATTATCCCCGCATTAAAACCCGGCCCGACACCATGATAAAAATTTTGCAAATTTCCGACTTGCACATCCGCGAAACCGCCGACGGCGAGATGCTGCATACTAAAACTTACGACACGTTCCGGCAAGTGCTGGCGCATGCGCATGCCGAACATGGCCCGTTCAATCTTATCCTCGTCAGCGGCGATCTGGCGCAAGACCCGGTCGCCGCCAGTTACCAACTGATAGCCCAAGCCTTGCGGGAGTATCCGGCGCCCTATCTGTGCCTGCCCGGCAATCACGACGATTACACCGTTATGCAAAGCCAGTTAAACAGTCCGCGCGGCGGATGCGGCAAATATTTTAACCTTGGCGACTGGCGACTCATCGCCTTGAACAGCCAACTGCCGGGTAGCGATAGCGGCTATTTTAACGCCGAGGAATTACAATTTCTAAGACACGCCTTAAACCTAGCCGCCGGCGCGCCAACCCTGGTGGCCATGCATCATCATACTCTAAACAGCGGCAGCGTTTGGATGGACGGCATGCGCCTTCAGAACCACGCGGAATTTTTGGCCATTCTTGAACAAGCGCCTCAGGTCAAGCTCACGGTATGCGGCCATTTACATCAGGCGCTACACTGGCGGTTCGGGAGTACGGATTTATATTCCTGCCCGGCCACTTGCTTCCAATTCGATTTGCCGTCTCCGCGGTTCGGACTAACCGATCAAGCCCCCGGTTACCAAATCATCGAACTAGCTGAGAACGGCGGTCACCAAGTCAGCCCCGGCTGGCTGCCTAAGTCCAGTTTAAGTCCAATGGCTGCGTCAGGCTAAGCTAACCGCACGTCTCCCGCATATCCTCTTCCGCGGCGCACGGCTCTTGCAGTTCCACTTGCATGCCGTTCGCCAGCAACAATTCGTACAACTCTTCCAAGGCCTTGCGGTAAACCCGGCGCTTAAAGTACACCACGTCCTGTAGCGGATACCAATACTCCACCCATTTCCAACTATCAAATTCCGGTTTATGCCCGCAATCAAAGCGCACCATGGCTTCATCGCTGATCAGGCGTAGAATAAACCAAATTTGCTTTTGGCCGATGCACAGCGGCACTGAATTCTTGCGCACGTATTTTTCCGGCAATTTGTAACGCAACCAGTAACGGGTGCGACCCAACAAAAGCACGTCCTCGGGGCGCAAGCCGGTCTCCTCCCACAACTCACGGTACATAGCGGTTTCCGGATCTTCATCGCAATCAATGCCGCCCTGCGGAAATTGCCAAGAATTCGCGCCCTTGCGCTTAGCCCAGAACACTCTACCCTCGTCGTTGCAAAGGATAATGCCGACATTGGGCCGATATCCTTTCGAGTCTATCATGTCTAAAACCTGTTTTTTGTGACGCCGGCTGTGTTCATGCATTGGTAAAAACAAAACCGACCAGCTAAAATAATGCCATCATTGTTCCACAAATTAACGGCCAAAGCTATCACCAGCTTTAATTTAATCTACACAACAGGAACTTAACGTGAGTTTAGTCATTTTCGATTTGGACAATACATTAATCGCCGACGATAGCGACTACCTATGGGGAAAATTCCTGGTAGACCAGGGCATTGTGGACGTGGATTATTACGAAAGCGAAAATCTAAAATTTTACGAAGACTACAAACGCGGCCGGTTGGATATTGTCAAATTTTTGCACTTTTCCCTGGCCCCGCTGGCGCTGCACGACGCTGAACTGCTGCACCACTGGCGCGCGCAATTCATTGAACAAATCATTAAACCCATCATCTTGCCGGCGGCGGTGGAACTGGTGGAACAACACCGGCGGCAGGGCGATACCCTGCTGATCATCACCGCTACCAACCGCTTCATCACCGGGCCGATTGCGGAGTTGTTCAACATAGAACACCTGCTAGCCACCACCCCTGAATTTAAGGCAGGCCAATACACCGGCGATTTTCTTGGCGTCCCATGCTTTCAAGCCGGTAAAATCAAACACTTGGAAGATTGGCTGCAAGGAAGGAACGAAACGCTAAGCGGCAGCAAATTTTACAGCGACTCGCACAACGACCTGCCGTTGCTGCAATCGGTAAGCCACCCGGTCGCGGTAGACCCGGACCCAATATTGTTAGAGCACGCCGAAAAAAATGGCTGGGCCATCATCAGCCTTAGATAAACTCATTGGCCCCAAGAACCCGTTACTAACAAACTAACTGCGCGGCTAGAAGAAAAAAAACGCATAAATGCAAACGGATTTCAGCGAAACCAAGAACGCCAAAATCCGCCGCAAACGCTATCTTTTAGAGGAGAGATAATTTCTACAACAACTTTACTGCTTTTTACGCCAAGCAAAACAAATTACTTGGTATTGCCGCCTTTATGCAACACGTCGTTGCGATAAGCGGAATTGCTGGCGTCTTCGGCAATCGCCTTGGATGCGGACGCATATTTATCGTGCTCAGAGCTTTTCACCATGAAAATTGCGCCGGCGAAAACGATAACGGCGATGCCGATGTAGTACCAAAAATAATCTTTTTCTTGAACTTCGTTCATTGTGTACCTTCCGTTTGTTATATTATGATTCGCTGAACTTAATCAACGGTAATTAAGATATCAAAAGGGTCTTTTTATTTTTTGATCCATATCAATAAAACACGCGTTAATCGTTCATGACTAACATACGGATTTCCCGCCGCCTATTTCTAAACTGCTGCACCCGCATGGCGGCCCTATGCCTGCTCGGCCGCCGCGGCCTGGCAACCGCGGAAACCGCGCCGTCCGCCCCATACCTAGAAACCTTGCTCAGGCTATTCGGCGCACAAAGCCTGACCGCCAGCACCGAAATACTAATCGAATTGCCCGAAACCGTGGAGGACGGAGCCGCCGCGCCATTGGGCGTCGAAAGCCGGCTCAACCCAACCGCGCGCCTCTACCTGTTGGCCGACCAAAACCCGATACCGCTGCTGGCCGACATTCGCTTTGCCGCGGGCATAGCGGCCAAACTGCGCTGCCGCGTCAAACTGGCCGCCGATTGCCATGTGGTGGCGGTAGCCGAAAGCGGCGGCCAATATTTTATCGCTCGCAAATGGGTTAACGTCCGGCAAGGCGGTTGCGGTTAATGAGCGGCATTAAATTGCGCGTGGAGCATCTAGCCGATTGCAGCGAGCTACACATCCTGCTCAGCCACCCCATGGAAAACGGCCGCCAACGTGACGACGCCGGCCAGCTAATCCCGGCGCATTACATAGAATCACTAATCGTCAGCGTCAACGGACACACCCAAATTGACCTGCGTTTAAGCGGCGGCATCAGCAAAAACCCCTACTTCCGCCTGCAACTGCCGGCTTTGCAGCCACAGGATCGGCTAGCGGTCGAGTGGCTGGATAATTTAGGGGTATCCGAGCGAGCGGAATTGGTGATTGATTGATACATTGTAAAATGCTCAGTCTAAAAGTCGGCTACCATCTTAAGCAGGGGCAAGCCTAAAATTACCCACCACCTGCCAATGCCGTATAGGTAATCCACAAGATAATTGATGACTCCATGATGAAAAAACAAAGTCCCGGCTAAAGATAAGATCGTTGGCAAAACATATCACAAGTTCAGCTTTGAAGCTAGTAGATAGCCATTCAGGTTTTCAACTAAAATCCATGGTTCGTTCGTCGACTAATATAGTCACCACAGAGTATCCACTGAATACAGACTAATCATTTTATCTGATGTAAGAATGGTGAGGCGTTTATGCATTGCCTGACAAATCAATATCCTGTCAAATGGATCACGATGCAGATCAGGTAACGTTTCCAGCTGGTATACAGCCAATATATCTAATTCTAGAAATTCAATCTTATGATTTCGACACTGACGACTGATAAACTCCGCTGGGTTTTCAGGTAATGGTAATTTACCGAGCCTGTTTTTTACAATGATTTCCCATGCTGATACCGGGCTAAAATAAATCGTGTTTTCAGGGTTGCGAAAACATGCTTTGGCTTTTCCGCTTAACTCAGGCGCATCAATTGTCACCCACAAAAAAGTACAAGTATCCAGAAGAATTTGCATTCATCGCCCCTCAAAAGCATCCAACAACTCATTAGGCAAGGGCTCGAAAAATGAAGCAGGTACTTGAAAGCTGTCTTTGGCCAAACCAATCGGTCGCTCTGCTTTTATAGATGGAATGGTGGCTTCCTGTTGCAATCCTAAACGAAAATAATGAATCAGATCATAAACTTCAACAAGCTTATCTTCAGGTATCAATTTAATTTCATCAATCAGCTGATCGTGCATCATGGTTGAAAACCCTATTCCATTGTTGATGGCTGGAAAATATTTTATACTTTTTTCATTGAGTTGCGCAAAAAATTACACAACATAATCCAGTAAACCTGCTATATATAGACTTCAAACGGCTATCCGTCCTAGCAAGTACTTTTTTACATGGGAGCGCGGGCGTCTCACTCGCTTAAGTTCTGGATTGGGTCGCTCGCGCGCCCAACTAAAACACACATTTTCAGTTTCCCAGCTTAATTTGCTGGCTTCTCAAACCTTCCCTCTACCTCGCCGAACCAACCAACCCAACAAAACCGCAAATCCGGCGAAACCACAGTTAGGCAATGGAGTAGCAATAAATTCTTGGCGGCTGAACGAGTCAAGATAGGCGAGTTTCGGCGTTGCCGAAACCGAAGCGCTATTAAAACGCCAAGCCAAGGCATAACCGACACTAACATTTTGATTATCGCCGACAGTCACTTGCAATTGATACTTGTCGCCGGGGGTCAGGCTGGCCCAAATGTTTTGCGTATTATCGACCGCGCTTTTTGATACCTCGGTAAAAATACCGCGCGTCACGTCAAACAGAGACAAATCCAAATTGCGCAACACCCCGGTTTGGGCGCTATCGCTGGTAAACGTTAAATCCCAAGCCAAAGTAGCCGCGAATTGGGTAGCGCTGCCGTCGGTGAACCTGTAGGTTGCAAAATTATTTCCGTTCGTTGCAAATGACTTGGCATAATCAAAACCATACTGACCGATGTCACCGGTATTTCCGGCCTGCACGCTTTTGTGCTCGCCGCCCAGCAAAATCTCGTAACTATTAAACTCATCCAATTGGCCCGCGCCGTAACGGCTATCCAGGCCATTGGCGGTAGCATAGCCGGCGGCGCGGTAATTTTGCACGTTGTAGGCGTAAGAGGCGTTATTCGTTGATCTATCCGCGCCCGCCATCAGCGCCGCCTTAATCGTGACTTCTTGTTCCGCGTCGTAAACCTGGCCGACGCCGGCAACCTGGGTCACCCCTTTCGACAAGGTCAAGCCGTCCGCGTGTCCCAACGAGGTCAACATAGCCGCCGCGGAAGCCACCATGGGCGTGGAGTCGCTGGTATAAGCGTTGGGCGCCACCAAATCAGGCGCCGTCCGCGCGGTATTGTATGGAGCGTTGACCGGATGCGTGCCGGTATCCTGATGACCATCGCTACGGCCCACGGTGATAGCGTTAAACAAATCCGCCAGCAATGGCCAAGTAGTAGCTGAATTATTCATGGCGGCCACGTCGATCAAATCCCTGCGATCCGCTAATCTGTCCAATACCGACAGAATACTGGCGCTATCTTGCGCGTTATCCGCCGCTCCAACCCAACTATTATTCACCACCCGCGCTGAATCCGGCGGATTCACCACGCTCGGCGCGCCAATGGCATTCAACCAGCTATTGACTGAATAAACGTCTACCGTTTTAATGCCGTTGCTGGTGGAACTAGCCCCGTAAAAAATCTGGCCGACGCCGGTGGCGTGGCTGGAAACCGCGGCATTGGAGTCGGCGGGCAAATGGAAGGTAATTTTAGAAAATGCCGCATTGGCGGGATCGGGTTTTATCTGATTGCTAGTGGCGGAAGTGGACGCCTCCACCTGAATCACGTTAACCCCAGCGCCATTGGCGACGTTTCCATTTAGCGCCTGGTACAGCCGGGTGTAACCGATGTCGTCTTTATAAGTACCGGCAACCGCATTCGCGGCGGCCGCGCTAAAAAAAGCCCCAAAAAATAAACAATGCGCCGTTCTCACAAATACTCCCCTGTTAAAAAATATCCCAAAAATACATTGCTACTAATATAGACTGAAAAACACCCCCTGTCCAAAAAAATCCTGTTAAAGCAAACTAAAATAGCCGACGCGGGACATCGACAACGACGACGCACGTACACCTATTCAACCACCATCTCACCCGCCATCTCCTCATGTCCGGAACCGCAAAATACATCGCACATGAATATAAAGCGGCCGGACTTTTCCGGGGTAAACGTCAGCCGCCCTTTGCGTCCTACATCCGCATCCACCCGCAAACCTAGTTCGGGAACGGAAAATCCGTGCAGGCGATCCGTTGCTTCTATTTCCAGCGCGACAGGCATGCCGCGCTTTAATTTGATTTGCTGGGGGGAAAAGTAAAAACGCCCGGCTTTTATAGTGATCACGGGCGGATCAGCCGGCAGCTCCTCCGCTTGCATAACTTGCGGGTACATAATGCCGAGCATCACAAAAATAATAATAAGCTTTAACATAGTTAGACCTTAAACAATAGTATTTTCCAACAATTCATAAGCGTGGCGCGCTTGCCGGCTGTGAACATTGCGAAACCCCAAACCGGCGTAAGGCTTGGCGGCATTCCAGGGTATAGGGACTTTTTTCGGCGCGGAGCCGGGCACGGGTAGCGGAAATATCAGTGAATTTGCGGCAAAATGCTTAATATACCCGGTCTCGAAATAGTGCTGCTGGTGGATATGGCCGTAAAACACCGCCACATGCTGAAAAGGCGACAGCAAATCCAAAACCGCCTTGCCATCCTTGGTATACCAGTCCCATTGCGGGTATAAATCAAATAGCGGCCGGTGCGCGAACACCACGATATTGGCGCTTCGATGCAGTTCGGCCAGCTCCCCCGCCAACCAGTCAAGCTGAGTCTGGCCGAGTTGCGCCGTAGGGTCGGAAACATTGTCCAGCGCGAAAAAATGCACGCCTTTATGCCTGAAGTAATAATACGTGGCCCCGAAAATTTCCTGAAACGCCGCGCCGTTGTCCAGTGAAGCATCATGCTCGCCGGGGATAAATTTAATGTCTTTTACGCTAAGCGCTTCCACCTGTTGTTTGAATTCATGCATGCGCCGCCGCCTCAACTCGGCATCGTCGGTGCTATGCGTCAAATCGCCGGTAAACATGATAAAGTCAGGCTGGCGGCTTAAATGATTAATGGCGTCAATCGCCTTGGGCAAGACGTGGGCGGCGTCCGGATTAATCGTCGGGTTATTGAAGCCCCAATGCGTGTCCGATAGCTGCACGAAATAAAAATCCGACAATTTGCGCGCCGCGCCGCCGCGCCGCTCCGCCGCCACGGCGTCAAATCCCAAGCCCGAGGCGAATACAGCGCCGCCAATCCCGGCCAATCTTAAAAATTCCCTACGGTCAATTCCTGATTTCATGATGATGCTCCTGGTTTAAAATAAGTCTGTCATCTTCTATACCGGAACAGGCGTGAATTTATTCCCCGGCGGACGGAAATTTTTTATTGGCTACCCGCGCTGAGAAGGGGGCGGCGCGCCCTGTGCGGGGGCTAAAGGTCGGCTTCTCGTCCGCCAAGACCTAAGGTGATGAGTTGCATAAAAGTTGTCACTATAAACGGACGAGCTATTTAAACGGACGGGCTATTTGATTAAACCGACGGTATCGATTGAGTGAATTTTTAAATTATTCCAGGAATAAATTCCGGCCGGTGCCGGTCTAGCATTTAAACGATAAGAGGCTGAGATTTGAACCGCTCTCAAACAGAATATTTCAATCAAGCGATGCTGCCGCACCTGGACGCAGCCTACAATTTGGCCTGTTGGCTCACCGGTAACGCCGACGAGGCGCAAGATTTGACGCAAGAAAGCTTTCTCAAGGCCTTTCGGCATTTCCACGCCTTTCGCGGCGAGAATAGCCGGGCATGGTTGCTGGCCATCGTGCGGAATGTATGCTACGACTGGCTGCAAAACCGGACATTCCTATCCAAAATCATTCCGGAAAATCCGGATGGAGAATGGGATGCACCCTGCAACCACTATAACCCGGAGCTGGCTACCCTCCGGGCCGATGACAAACTCATCATCAACCGCGCTTTGGCGGCATTGCCGTTCGAGTTTAGAGAAGCCATCGTGCTAAGAGAGCTGGAAGATTGCACCTATAATGAGATTTCCGTCATCACCGGCGCGCCGCTGGGAACGGTAATGTCACGCCTGGCGAGGGGCCGAGAGCAGTTGCGCCGGCTATTGACCGAAGATTTTAAAGAGGAATGCCGTAATGCAGTGCGCTAAAGTCATTGAAACCCTGCCAGCTTATTTGGACAACGCCTTGGAGCTCGGCAGATCAGTGGAATTGGAACGCCATGTTGAAACTTGCGCCGAGTGCCGGCGTGAACTGGAACAGTCGCGGGAGCTAAAGCGAAATATATCAACCGCCGCCTACCACCGCGCGCCGGACTCGCTAAGGCTAGCAATCGCCAAGAACTTGGCGCGGGAACAAGCGCAGCCTGTCGCCGAGCCTTCCCCGGTAAAAAGAACAATTTTCAGGCCGGCCGCCGCCGGTTTCGGCCTGGCGGCGTCCATGACGCTGGCTTTCATGCTGGGTTGGGCGCTAAAGCCGGCGGCATCCGGCGCGGACACGGAATTGCTGGACGCCCATTTACGCTCCTTACAAGGCGAACACCTTACCGATGTCGCATCGTCTGACCGGCATACGGTAAAACCCTGGTTTAACGGAAAACTGGAATTCGCCCCGGCGGTCGCGGACTATGACGCGCAGGGCTTTACATTAAAAGGCGGCCGTCTGGACTATCTCAATAGCCGGCCGGCTTGCGTCTTGGTCTACCAAAGACGACGGCACATCATTAACGTATTCATCCAACCGGTCGCCGATGCCGAATTCAGCCATGCCAGCCGCAATGGCTTCAACATACAAACCTTTCAGAAAAACGGCCTGAATTATTGGCTGGTGTCAGACCTTAATCCGCAAGAGCTGGCCGAACTGGGCCAACTTTTGAACACGGCAAAGTAGACGCTGCAAGTCCGTGATGGGTAAAGGCAAAGCCAAAACCCATCACATCGCGTCACAGACTAGCCAATTAAGGCTTGAGCTATTGATTTTCTGATTTCCAAGGTTTCTGCGTCTTGCAATTTTTGTTGCAGCTTGTTGTCCAGCGCGAGCAGCAGTTCGCGTTTTTTATCGCAAGGCAGATGCGCGATCAAATCCGGCAGCGCCGCTTTTTTGCCGTCCTGACGCACCAAGGTCAGGTAATGTTCCAGCTGATACACATCAATATTCCGCAACGCGGCCAGCGCGGCCGGAGCGTTCGGGTGAGTAGCCCGGCCCAGATTGCTCGTAATGGTATGCAACAGCGATTTTATTTCGTCCGCCGGCACTTCTCTTCCAAACAGTTCTAGCAAACTATCATTCGGATTTTTAAGTATTTTTCCCAGTATTTGAGGAATAATAGCCATTTTTTTTCTCGTGTTAATCAAGGGCTGGCCATGGTCGTGCACTCCCGTAACCTGTTCCAGCTCGATGAATATTCGTCACCCATCCATGTAAACGGCGGTATCATAACAGTTATTATCGTATGTTAAAAAGACAAGCGCCGCCGCTTGAACCACCCCGGGTTTCTCGGAGGCTCCAAAATTTGAGAAGATGGAGCTATGGAAACGAAAAAAATGACAAGATATTCACCGGAGGTTCGGGAACGGGCGGTGCGCATGGTGCAAGAGCATCAAGGCGAATACGCTTCGGAATGGGCCGCCATTCAATCTATTGCCGGCAAAATTGGCTGCACGCCGGAAACGCTCCGCGCCTGGAAACGGCAAGCGGAACCGGGTCATAGGGAGCCGGATGAGCTCTCCACCGGCGAGCGAGAGCGCCTGAAAACCTTGGAAAAGGAGGTGCGCGAATTGCGGCAGGCCAATGAAATATTGCGCAAGGCGTCCGCGTATTTTGCGCAGGCGGAGCTCGACCGCCCGTTAAAAAGATAAAAACCTTCATAGACGACCATCGGGGTGTCTACGGGGTCGAGCCGATCTGCAACGTGTTGTCGATCGCCCCGTCTACTTATTACCGGCATGCCGCGTGCAAGGCCAACCCGGAATTACGCTCCTCAAGAGCCAAACGAGATGAAACCTTGAGAGAACAGATACGCCGGGTTTGGGAAGACAACTTCCGGGCTTATGGCGCGCGTAAAGTGTGGCTGCAACTCCAGCGAGAAGGCTGGATGGCGGCTCGCTGCACGGTGGAACGACTGATGAGAGACTTAGGCTTGCAAGGTGTGACGCGGGGTAAAACCATCAAAACCACGGTCAGTGATCCGGCGAAACCCTGTCCTTTGGATCGCGTTAACCGTGACTTCTCGGCACCGCGTCCCAATGCACTGTGGGTGGCGGATTTTACCTATGTATCTACTTGGCAAGGCGTTGTCTATGTAGCGTTTGTGATTGATGTGTATGCTCGTTTTATCGTCGGGTGGAAAGTGTCGTCTTCAGCGCGCACCGATTTCGTTCTGGACGCGCTGGAACAAGCGTTGCATGCCCGTAAACCGGAGCGCGACGGCGGTTTGATTCACCATAGCGACCGCGGCGTGCAGTATGTCTCGATTCGTTATACCGAACGCTTGGCCGAGGCGGGCGTTGAAGCCTCCGTCGGCAGCGTGGGTGATTCCTACGACAATGCGTTAGCGGAAACCATTAATGGCCTGTATAAGGCGGAAGTGATTCACCGGCGCTCGTGGAAAAACCGCGAAGCCGTGGAGCTAGCAACCTTGGAATGGGTAGATTGGTTTAACCATAAACGGCTATTACAGCCCATTGGTAATATTCCACCCGTCGAGGCGGAAGCCGAGTATTATCGGCAATTAACCGGGTCCGCTCTTGCGGCGTGACTCAAGACCATTTGCCTCCGACAAACCCGGGGTGGTTCAGTTTACCCAATTCAGGCGAAGCTACACACGCCATTACCCAGATCAAGGCACAGCTACCCGCCGTTGTTAAACAAGTTAGGGAGCAAATGTCGAT
>CAIYSZ010000079.1 GCA_903928965.1 uncultured Pseudomonadota bacterium | reverse complement strand
CCTTCGATATACAGGTTTTGCGTGGTGTCGAAGTTGACGCTTTCCTCCCGGCATGGGCGCAAGGTTTTGGCTATGGGGGCGTTGGCGGTCAGCAACGCTTCCCGCTTGCCCGGCCAGTTCAATTGGTAACGCTCTTGCGGCCCTTCCACCAAATGGCCGCTCAGTTCCTGCCGCAGCAAATCAAAATCCACCGCGCGTTTGAGCTGGCCGTTTTTATCCCGGCTTTCGGTAATGCAGTTAGGGAACAGTTCCGCCAGCTTGGCGATATTGGCCGCCGTCAAATCCGGGGTGTGCAGTTTCATTTTTTCCATGAGGCGCTGTTTTTATGAGGCGTTACTGAGTTGTTGGAGTTCCTGTTCAATCCGGCGAATCTGGCTATTAAGCTCTACCTTGCGATTGAACTGTTTTTCTTTGTGTAATTTTATCTGAAATTGCCTGTGTTCATGCTGCTTACGGCCAATTTCCCGCCAGCGTTCCAGTTGTTCCGGCAGTGTTTCGCCTGCTCGCGGGGTTAACGGCAGCAGTTGGCGGATGATCTGCTCATACAGGCTGCGCAAGTCCAAGGCCAGCGGCAAGGGTTGACGTGGACTCTCCTCCGCCAGCCAGCCGCTACTCAAATAATCGCCTATCACCCATTTGCTGGAGTCGGCGGCATTGGGCCGTTTCCAAGCGGCGCTAACGCGGATTTGCCGTTGCCAGTGCAGTTGAAAAATCAGCGGAAACGGAATGGCTTTATCAATGCTGGCCAGCACTTCGTTATGCAACACTCCCATTTTCAAATGCATGTCGATAACCTGAATTTCCGGCGCTTCAGGTTTGCCGGGCAGATTAACGGTTTCCGGCGCCAGTTTGTATTGCCAGATGATGTGCTCCACCTGTTGTATAAACAAATTTTTCAGCGTCTTCCCGGCGGCGGCGTGTTCATAAATTTTACTTTTCGCTATCACTCGGCCAAACTGGGCCTGCTTGGGGTAGGCATACAAAACCGGGCTCATGATGTCGCCTGTATCACTAGAAAGGTGATCAATTCAAACTCATCCAGCCCGGCAATGGCGTTAACCAAGGCGGTGGTTTTGCCGCCGCTAAATAGGCTGTCGATGTCCTTTTGCTCCTTGACTTCCAGCATGGCGCGAATGGCTTGATCCAGCAACCCAGAGTAGACTTGCATGTCGCGTCCGTCCCGGGTGGCTTGATTAAATAGACGACACACTTCCGGCGACGGTTGCTGGCGATTTTTGCAGGCGGCCCGGACTAAATCCAGCAAGCGCTTGACTTCGGTATGGTTGCCGATGATACGCCCATCCATGCCGATATAAATTAAATAATACGGATGCAAGCGGTTATGCTGATTAACGTTTAACCCATGGTTGCGGTTACGCAAGGTAAAAATAACGCCCGGCTCCAAGCCTAGCTGTTTTTCCGCCGGCGCGACGGCATGCAGGCCGTTCGGCACATTGCCCAGGTCGCCGTGGGTTTTCAGGTAATTCAACAAATCCATTCTGAAGTCGTTCAGCCCCAGATCGGTAATGTTGACCCCGGTTTTCAGGTCTTCCAGTTCAATCACTTCATCTTGCAAGCGGCGCAATTGCTCCTTGCGGTAGGCCACTTCATGGTTTTGCGTGGACAATACGTTGTCGTCGCCGGTGGCTGTCACGTCGGCGATCACCATGCGGTTTTCCACCCGCTCTTTCAGGTTGATATATTCGTCCAGCGTCATGTCCGGCCAGTAGTTGACCAGTTGAATCACGGCATTCGGCGAGCCGATACGGTCTACCCGGCCAAAGCGCTGAATGATGCGCACCGGATTCCAATGAATATCGTAATTAATCAGGTAATCGCAGTCTTGCAAATTCTGACCTTCCGATATGCAATCGGTGCCGATCAACAAGCTAATTTCGGCGGGTTCTTGCGGCAGAATACTGGCTTTGCTTTTGGAGCGCGGCGAAAACAGCGTCAGCAATTCCTGAAAATCGTAGCTCTTGGTTAACGTGGATTTTGGGCTGGTGCTGCCGGTGACTTTGGCGCTATGCAATCGCCAGCCATGCAAAAAATCGGCGGCCAAATTGTCAAACAAATAATCGGCGGTGTCGGCGAAAGCGGTGAACACCAGCACTTTTAAATTACCCGGATTAATTGGCCGCGCCAATTTGCTCTGAATTTGCTGTTTCAAATGCTGCAGTTTTACATCTTCCGCCGGACTGACCTTGCGCATATCCGCCAGCAAGGTTTCGATTAGGTATAAATCCGCTTGTAAATCGTGGCGCCAGGATGGTAAATCCATATCGGCCAAACTGATTTGCACTTTTTTACCAATGCTGGCGTCATCATCCGGCAACGGAAAGTCGTCGCCGTCGTCGTCTAGATTTTCCAAAGCGCCGCTAATGTCATTAAACGCAGCCTGTTGGCCGTCCCGCATGAATTGATCGATTTTTTCCAGGGTTTGTTCATGCTTGGCTTTCAAGCTTTCCAAGGTCAAACGAAAGGCTTGCACCGAACTTTCCAGTCGCTTGAGCAGATTGGTGGTCATCAGGGCTTGCAGGCTTTTTTCCCGGTCGGCCTGTTTCAGTTTGCCCTTACCGCCCATGACTTGGGTGTCGTATTGGTCTTCGTATTTAGGCAAACGGCTAGGCAAAATGTAACTGACCGGCGCGTAGACGGCCAGTTTTAGTAATGACAATTGGTTAAAAATTTCGTTAAAACCCATCACGTCGTAGCGGTGGGTTAACTGACAGTGGAACGACAGTGGTTTAAGCCGCTCCGGGAATTTGCCAATGTCGGCGGTATCGTAAAACATTTCGATATGCTTGCGCGAGCGGGCGATGGTGACGCTATCCAGCAATTTGAAAAAGTCGAAATCCAAGGCGTTCAAGATACTGCCGGCGGTGCGTTGTTCGGGCGGTAATTTTGACCATGCATTAAACGCCGCTTGCGCACGGTTGAAAATCGATTCAATGTCTTTATCCGTGCCTAGCTGTTGACGTAAATTTTCCGAATCGCCTTCATAGGCTAGCGCCAGCTGATTGCGCAGGTCGGCAAAGCGGTTGTTGACCGGAGTGGCCGACAGCATCAGCACCTTGGTTTTCACGCCTTGTTTAATCACCGCTTTCATTAATTTTTGATAACGGGTTTCCTTGTCCTTGTAAGCGTCGTTGTTGCGAAAGTTATGCGATTCGTCAATCACCACTAGATCATAATTGCCCCAATTGATGCGATTCAACGGCAT